>CAZQUK010000004.1:0-29510 GCA_964596435.1 uncultured Oligoflexia bacterium | reverse complement strand
CTAAAATTACCTGCCTAATTTTGTCAGCTTACGCTCACTTGTAGGGCAGTTTTATTTTTATGTATTTGTAAGGAACCCAAGCTTGGGGCAAAATTTTACTATGGCCATTAAAGCAGTTTCTTTTGATCTTTGGGACACAGTTTTTATAGATGACTCTGATGAACCCAAAAGAAAATCTATGGGGCTTCTTCCAAAAAAAGAAGAAAGAAGAAAACTGGTTTTAGATTTTCTCAAAAAAAGCGCCACTATATCACCAGAAAAAGTAAATGAGGCTTATAACGCCACGGACGCTGAGTTCAGACGCGCCTGGTACGAAAAAGGTATTACCTGGACCGTTAACGAAAGATTACTCGTGCTTTTTAAAAAACTAAACCGCAAAATTCCCGATAATGATTTTAATGAACTTGTAAAACTTCATGAAGAAATGGAACTCAACATACAACCTGACTTTGCCGAGGGAATTTCAGATGCAATATTCAGCCCAGGACGAGTGCTTAAGGAAATTTTAGCC
Organism: uncultured Oligoflexia bacterium; assembly: GCA_964596435.1. GTDB lineage: Bacteria > Bdellovibrionota > UBA1018 > UBA1018 > CAZQUK01 > CAZQUK01. The sequence goes on along the minus strand of CAZQUK010000004.1, from coordinate 28,999 downwards.
TCAAAAGATTTATTAAAATACTTTGAAGCTTTTGTCTTTTCTGACGAAATCGGCTGTTCAAAACCAAACCCGCTTGTTTTTGAAACCATTGTAAAAAAGCTTAAAATTGAATTAACAGAGCTCATTCATGTTGGTGACAGGGAAGAAAAAGATATTGAAGGCCCTCATATTGTTGGGTCAAAAGCAATTTTAACAACTGTCATAAAAGACAGAGGTAGTAAAAATACAAAAGCTGATGCAATTTGTACAAACTATAAGGATCTTGCATCAATAATTAATAAATTAAATATAACAAATAATAAATAAAGGAGTAGAGATATGGCGCACGAAATTACAAGATTTTCTTTTCCAACAACAATAGTATTTGGTACTGGGGCAATAGATAATCTCGCTGAATACTTAAATGAAGTGAATATAAAAAAGCCCCTTTTAGTTACTGATCCTGGCTTAAGAAAAACTGAAACATATAAAAAAGTTGAAAATGTTCTGAAATCTTCGGGCACACAGTTTGCTGTTTTTTCTGAAGTGAATCCAAATCCGCTTGATGAGGATACTCATAAGGCCGCCGCAATTTATAAGGAAAACAAATGTGATGGTGTAATAGGTCTTGGTGGTGGTAGTGCGCTTGATGCCGCAAAGGTTGTTCCTGTTTTAATTGCCCACGGTGAACCAATTAACCGTTATGATGTTATGCAAGGTGGCGGGAAACTTATTAAGGGTCCCATACCATCAATGATTTCAATACCAACAACGGCGGGAACGGGAAGTGAAGTTGGAAGGTGCTCTGTTTTAACTTCTCCAAGAGAAGGAAAAAAGTTTTTTGTCTGCTCTCCTCACCTAATGCCAAAGATTGCCGTACTTGATCCGGAGTTGACAGTATCGCTCCCGCCGGCACTAACCGCAGCCACGGGTATGGATGCATTTACACATAACATTGAATCGTTAACGGCTCCTGTTTTTCATCCAATGTGCGATGGTATTGCTCTTATAGGTATTGAGTATTGTGCAAAGTATTTAAAAACTGCCGTTTGCAAACCAAACGATCTTGAAGCTAGAGGTTATATGCTTCTTGCCGCAATGATGGGGGCCGTGGCTTTTCAAAAAGATCTTGGGGCCGTTCATTCTATGGCGCACCCACTTTCCACCTTATGCAATATTCAACATGGTCTTGCAAATGCAATTTGCCTTGTACCGGTGATGAAATACAATATGGAAGTTGCGGCTAGGCAATACAAAAAAGTGGCAAACTGTTTTGGGATAGGCACTTCAAATCTTACAGTAATTGAGGCCGCCGAAAAAACCATAGAGGCCGTAGTAAAATTAAATGAAAGCATTGGCATCCCAAAATCATTAAAAGAAGCAGGGGTGAAAGAAAACCAGCTTGAGGAACTTGCAAAAAAGGCTTTCAATGATCCATGTCATCTCACAAACGCCAGGCCCTGTACAAAAGAAGACTTATTAAATCTTTACAGGGAAGCGTACAAAGGAGAATAAAATGTCAGAGAATTTTGGATTTAACGGTGCAATTCTTAGAGTAAACTTAAGCACAGGTAAAACAGAAATACAAAAGCCAGATAAAAGCTTTTACCGCACCTATATGGGGGGGGCGGCAATGGGGAGCTTTTTTTTATTAAAGGAAACGAAATGTAATTTTGACCCGCTAAGTGAAGAAAACATTATTACCATTGCACCAGGTATTACAACCGGTGCATCTGTAACAGGCGTTAGTAGATGTGCGGTCACAGCTGTTTCGCCGGAAACTAATGCCATTGGCGATAGTCAGCTTGGCGGCAGTATTGGACCAATAATAAAAAAATCCGGATTTGATGCAATAGTAATTAAAGGAAAAGCTAAAAAGCCTGTTTATATTTTTGTTGATAATGAAAACGTCCAAATACAAGACGCCTCAGATATTTATGGAAAAAGTGTAATTGATGCACATGAAGCCTTAATTAATAAGCATGGCGATAAAAACATTAGTATTATTCAGTGTGGCCCTGCCGGTGAAAAACAGGTAAGATTCGCGTGTCTAATGGGAGATTTAAATAATGTTGCCGGACGCTGTGGAATGGGCGCTGTGTTTGGAAGTAAAAACCTGCGTGCCGTGGTAGTAAAGGGAGATAAAAAAATTAATTTTGCTTATCCCGAGGGACTTAAAAATCTTGCAAAACTTGCTACTGAACGTTTACCTGGAGCTGATTTTCCATCCACATTAAAAAAACTTGGAACACCTGGCGTTTTGGGCTTCCAATGCGAAGCCGGAAATCTTGCAACACACAACTACACAAGAAGCTTCCATGAAGATTACAAAAAACTTGATGGTGAAAATGTTGAGAAAACCATGGGTGCCGGAAAAACAACTTGTTTTGCCTGTATTGTGGGATGCAGAAGAAAAGTTAAGGCAGAAAAGCCATACAAAGTTACAGATAAAATTGGTGGACCTGAATTTGAAACCTTAGGACTTCTTGGTTCAAACCTTGATATTACGGATCCAGTTGCTGTTGCAAAGGCCAATGAACTTTGTAACAACTACGGAATTGATACATTAACAATGGGTGGACTTGTTTCGTATCTTTGTGAGTGCGTTGAAAAAGGTATTTTAAATTCAAAAGACATTGGAAATGAAAATGTAAAATTTGCAAACGCCAAAGGACTTTTGTGGTGCATAGAAAAAACTTGCGCCCGAGATGGCATTGGAAACATACTGGCCGATGGTTTTGAAAAAACAATAAATCATTTTGGAGAAAAAACAAGAAAGTACGCGGTCCACGTTAAGGGACACGGGTTTGCGGTACATGTTCCACAGGTAAAACCATCTCAAGCCCTAATGTATGGTGTTGTACCGTTTGGTGCTGACCATATGTCATGCGAACATGACTGGCTCCTTGCCGGCGGAAGTGAAGCGAGTTTCGGTCTTGGTATATTGGGTCAGGATACGGCACCTAGCATGAACCTTAACAAAGTCAGGGCCTCCGTTTACTCTCAATATTTTTATAGTGTACTTGATACACTTGGCCTTTGTATGTTTTGCTGGGGTCCTGGTAACCTTTTTAAATACAAGGACCTTGAGGACCTTTTATATTTTACAACTGGAATGGAAATAACTTTTTTTGAACTTATGAAGGTTGGCGAAAGGCGCATAAACCTTATGCGACAAGTTAATACAAGAAGAGGTTTTACAAGAAGCAGCGACCTTTTACCTGATAAAATTCACGATCCCATTCCCGATGGTCCGGCAAAAGGGCGCGGAGTTGATAAAGAATCATACTTAAATATGCTCGATAATTATTATGATTTGATGGGTTGGGATATAAAGTCAGGAAACCCATCAAATGGGAAACTAAAAGAACTTGGACTTGAATGGACAATTTAACTTAGGAGCGCTTATGCAATTTTTAATTATTGATGGTTATCCAAAAAGCAAACGGGATGAATTTGATAACTTTGATGTGAAGCATGCATATAAAATGTATGCAGATATTTTAACCAAATATTTACCCGGCGCCAAATATGATGTACTTCACCCCATGGATCCAGGCCACAAGTTTCCAGAAGGTGCTGCTTTAGAAAACTACACGGGCATAATTTTAACCGGTTGCAGTTGTACTGTTTATCACTGTCACATTTCTGAAATTCAGGCACAAGTTGATCTACAAAAAAAGATTTTTGAACTTGGAATTCCAAGCATTGGCAGTTGCTGGGGGTTACAAATGGCCGCTTTTGCCGCTGGAGGAGAGGTTAAAATAAACCCAAGGGGACGCGAAATGGGTATTGGAAGAAAGATACGCTTAACAAACGCCGGAAAATCGCATCCTTTTATGGAAGGGAAGCCCGAAGTTTTTGACCATTTTGAGTCCCACGATGATGAAGTTACAAAACTGCCTCCAAATTCTGTAGTGCTTGCGTCAAATGACCATTCATATATTCAGGCTGCTGAGATTAAATTCAAAAAAGGCACTTTTTGGGCAACGCAATATCATCCTGAATATAACCTTTACGACATGGCCAGATTAATCTTGGCACGCGAAGAAAAACTAATCCAAGGGGGATTTTTTAAAACCCGCGAAGATCTGATTCAATATTCAAAAGACATGGAAACTTTGGCTAAAAATCACTCTCGCACTGATCTTGCGTGGAAACTTGGAATAGATAAACACATTTTGGATGATAAAATTAGGGAACAAGATTTCGCAAACTGGATCAAGTATCAGATTAAGGCCTGAAATTTGTAAAATGTCTTAAGTAATAATTTTCATATAGGGCGACACTGGATCGTTATAAATAAGTTTTCACCTAATACAGCGCACATTGGCCCAGCGCGTGATTCTCCGTTTTTAATAGTCTTCGCGGTGCGCGATAACACACCATTTAAGTACCTTTTTGTTGACCCACAAAAATAATCTGATATGGTTTTCATCATGAAAAAATCCCATAAATTTCGAGTTGTTAATTTAATAGGCGTGGTTTTTTTGATCTTGTTTTCTGTTTTCTCAAGAGCGGATACTAAAATCACTCTTGAAGGAAAAGACACACCAAACGACAAGGGTGCTTCGATTGATATTTCATGGAACATTGAAGATCAGAGCATAATAGAAAAAAGTCTGAATATTTTTGTGTTCCGCAAAACCACGGCCGACACTAAATTTCTTGAAATTAAAAGACTCGACATTTCAAATAATAAATACACAGATAAAAATGACGTAATAGACAAAACTCCATACTTTTACAAACTTGTGTTTAAGGATGAAAACGAAAAAACAATCTTTGAGACAAACCAGTTTGGTCCTTTTGTTTCCAAACCACAGTGGTTCAATTCCACAAAAATTTTCACTTTAGTCTTTTCGTTTATCTCTATGTTTATAATCCTAGTGTTTATACAGATAGCAAAAACAGGACGAAAACTATATATCCGCCCACTGCCCGGAGTTAAAGCAATTGAGGAGGCCGTTGGACGTGCAACAGAAATGGGAAAGCCATGCATTTTTGTACCAGGAATAAGTACAATTACGGATATTGCAACACTGGCTTCAATTTCAATTTTATCAAAAGTTTCTGAAACAATTGCTGAATATAATTCACGCATGATTATCCCAAATTTTGACCCAATTGTTTATTCAGTAGTTGATGAAGTTGTTAAAAACTCATACCTAAAAATGGGGCGTCCTGACGCTTATAGAGCAGATGATGTATATTATCTAACAAGCCGTCAGTTTGCATATGCTTCAGGTGTTGCGGGTCTTATGGCCAGAGAAAAACCAGCTGCAAACTTTTTTCTTGGCTGGTTTATGGCTGAAAGTCTTATTTTGGCAGAATCTGGTGCAATGACAGGCGCAATACAAATTGCAGGAACCGATTCTGTGAGTCAAATACCATTTTTTATTGTTGCATGCGACTACACACTTATTGGTGAGGAGTTATACGCTGCTGGAGCCTACATGGGAGATGATAAAAGCCTGCTTGGTGGCTTAAAGGGGCAAGACTACGTAAAACTTGTGGTCATGATTGCGCTGCTTATTTGCTTCTTGCTTAAACTTTTTGGTGTAGAAGGTATGGATACATTTTTAACTGGAGGAGCTAATTAATGTTTTTTAAAAAGACGGTACCTTTTTTAATAACCTTAGTGGTAGGTATTTTTACTTTTGCTGCTTATTTTGTTCCACACAAATCCATGAACTTTTTATGGATAACATATTCCGATTGGTTAATCATCATCGGTGGTGGTGCAATGGCTGTTGGTGTAATAAGTATGATTAAAACCTATTACAAAAAAGCCATGAACAAAGCTGACCCAAATAGGTTTTACTGCTTAATCACAATTATTTCTATGGCCATAATGACAATAGTTGGTTTTATTACAGGCATGAACCCCGGAACACTTTTTAATGATATTTTTATGAACGTTATGGCACCACTTGAATCCACAATGTTCTCACTTCTGGCTTTTTATATCGCATCTGCCGCATTTAGAAGTTTTAGGTTAAAATCTTTCTCCGCAGGTTTACTCTTGTTTGCTGCAATTACCGTAATGCTTGCACAGGTTCCTTTCGGAGAAACTATATCACCTTTGATTCCTAAATTTTCGGCTTGGATAATGGACTATCCTAATGTTGCCGCACAACGAGCCATCCTTATTGGTATTGCAATAGGATCGGTTGCAACGGCACTTAAAATTATTCTTGGAATTGATAAATCAGTTTTCAGTGGTGTTGGAAAATAATTAGGTCAAAAAGGCAAAGTATATGGATAATAAAAAAACAAATTCTTTGGTTACCAAAATAATCAACCTAGACAGAAGGGTTGTTTATATTTTCATGTTCCTGGCAGTTAGTCTGCCTTTCTTTCTAAAACCTGTTGTAAGTATAAAATCAACCAAGTGGGTAAAAACAGCTTATGAACTTGTTGAAGAGGCCGCAAAAAAAAGGAAACCTATATTAATTGGTTTTGATTTTGACCCTTCAACACTAGCCGAACTTCAACCAATGGCAAAAGCTATGTTAAGGCAAGCGTTTTCGCAAAACGTAAAGGTTGTGGGGCTTACTTTTTTACCAAACGGTACCGCTCTGGCCGCAACCATTATGGATGATATGGCCAAAGAATTTGGTAAAGTTAACGGCCAGGATTATGTTTTTCTGGGCTACCTACCACAATACGACATAGTTCTACTTAACCTCGGGGACGACCTAAGATTATCCTACCCCAAAGATTTTAGGGGGATCCCAATTGCAGATATTCCTGTCCTTAAGGGTATTCAAAACTATGATGATTTTCATGTTGTAATATGCATTACCGGAACAAAACTTGCGCAAGCATATATACTTTATGGTGTTAACAAATATAAATTTAACTACGTTGCGGGTGTTACAGCAGTATCTGCAACAGAATATTTTCCATATCTTCAGGCCGGACAAATGAAGGGGCTTCTTGCGGGCATGAAAGCTGCCGCGGAATATGAATATTTAACTGGTTTTATTGGAAACGCAATGCGAGGCATGGCCTCTCAAAACTGGGGCCACATTATAATTATTATTTTTATAGTCATTGGAAACATCCTTTTTTATATACGTAGGCATATAGAAGCAACAGAAAGAAAGGGGTTCTAACATGAGTACAGATCCCTGGATTTGGATAGGCGCAATATTAACTATCGCAATTTTTACATACCTTTGGAAAGAAAACCCTCTTTATAGACTTGCGGAACATATCTTTATTGGTATTTCTGTCGGTTACTTGATTTGCTTAACATGGAACGAGGTTCTACTACCAAAACTTTTTGAACCCTTAACGAAGGGCGAGTATAGTGTTATTATTCCGGCGATTTTAGCAATTTTAATGCTCTTTAGGTTTTCAAGCAAACTTGGTTGGATAAGCTTCTGGCCACTTGCTTTTCTTGTGGGTTTTAGTGGTTATGGCATCCCTACCATGATTGATACTTATTTACTTACGCAGGTGCAAGCAACAGTAAACGTTCCACTTGGTGGAGGCTGGTTTAGCATTTTAAGCAGCTTAATTATTTTGGTAGGAACATTTGCCTGTCTTTTGTATTTTTATTTTTCAATACCGCATAAAGGCGTTATTGGCCATTTTACAAAGTTTGGATCAACACTTCTGATGATTAGTTTTGGTGCAAGCTTTGGTTATACAGTCATGGCGCGTATTTCACTTTTAATTGGAAGGGTGTTGTATTTATTAAAAGACTGGCTTGGTGTTATTACTTAATACAAAACTATATAATATATGCCGGATGATGTGCCACTTTACGAAGTAAGCTCTTTTCCTTTAACTCATTACTGGAAAAAAGGTGTTTTTTCGGTTTTGGTTATTTTATTTGTTACATTTCTTGCACAATATCTTTTGGGTTCAATTATTTTATCAATTATTGCACTTTTAGTGATGGCCATGCCCGTTGTCAACTTTTTAGTTCCTTCTCGCTATTTGTTTTTTGAAGATCGTTATTTAATAAAAATATTATTAACAGAAAAATGTTTTTATTACTCTGATTACAAGCTTTTCACTCTTGGAAGTGACGGCATATTACCTATTAAAAAATCCAATAAAGCTTGCGAATACATATATATATTTAATAGTAATCTTAAAAATGAAATCCATGATTTTTTAATAGCAAGGACCAAAAATGAATAACCCCGAGTGCGACATACTTGATACAAAAAAAACTGAAATATTAGATAAAATTGCCGGTTTTATCGTAAAAAAAGGCTTATCTGTTATTGCGGTAATGTTTTTAGAAAGCACAAGGCCACTTCATTATTTAGGCAGCCAATCCATGCTTTTTTTTGAACCATTTTTAACTATTTTAATAAGTGGGGAAAAACTGCAAGCATTCAGAGAAGCCATGGAAGACAAAAGGTATGTTGACTACCTGCTGAATAAAATTGAAGAACTGGAAAATTAAGGATATAAGTGGATTTTCATGGCTTTACTTAAATACACAAAACTTGATGTTTATGGCAACGAATTCATTTTGATTGACAATACTTATTTTGCAAATTCGTTCAAAATTGATCCCATAGTAACAAAATCAATTTGTAACAAAACAGATGGCGTTGGTGCAGACCAGATATTAATTCTTCAAAAACCAAAGACCAAAGGCTCAAACGCTAAACTTGGTATTATTAATGCCGATGGAACAATTGCAGAAATGTGTGGAAATGGAATTATTGCATCCACTCTTTACCTTAGTCAGTTTGTAGAAGGAAAAAAAGAATTTATTACCGAAACTCTTTCTGGCCGTATAAAATCAGACATGTTATCTGATAACACAATACGCGTCGGTATTGGAAAACCAAAATACGATAAACAAAGTATCACAAGTACGCTTGCACTGAATTCTAATTTATTTGCTTATGTTTTTATTAATACGGGTGTTCCGCATGCAGTTTTTTTTGAAAACGAAACAAACACAAATTTCCTTAAAAAGTGCACTCTAATAATTGAAAACCACAAAAACTTTCATAAAAAAACAAACATTGATTTTGTAAAAGTTTTAAATAACAACTCTATTTCAATTGAAACCTGGGAAAGAGGTGTGGGCTTCACTAAAGCATGCGGCACAGGTGCCTGTGCCAGTGCCATAGCATCAATTTTAATAAAAAATATTATTTCGCCGGTCACAGTTATTCAACCCGGTGGCAAAGTTATAGTTGAATGGGAAGGCCCAAAAGCAGCTGCCTATCTTTCAGGAAAAGCTCGGCTTATAAGTTGTGGGGAAATTAATTTTTAACTGTATTAATACACACTATTATATACCACACCAATGCGCACAAGATGCAGTGTGCTAAAACTCAACTCGATTTATTTAACGCGTCATTTGATTCGAATTAATAACAATTTGCTTAGTATTTTTGATGTTTTTTTACTGTAATTAGTTTCAAGAACCTATAGCTTTTGTTAAAATTAATAAATGGGACTATTTAAAAAAATACTAAATTTTGAAAAATCGGAAATCAAGAGCCTTGAGAGGCGCAAATCAATACGTTACAAACCATGTAATACTTACCCGCTTAACGTTTCACTAATTGCCAATAACGCAAACTACTCCTGCTCAGTACTTGATTTTTCTATTGGTGGCTTAAGGTTAAATGTAAAAGACCCAAAAGAGCTTGGCAAAGAATCTATTGCCAATTTAACCTTGCAGTTACAACAATATAATTTGCATTTAAAGGCCAGATGCGCACATATAAGAAAAAAAGATAAATCTTCAGATATTGGGTTTGATATATATTTTCCAAGCTGGCTCATTAAAAAAGACTACATTCAAACATTAATGCCTGTGATCACAGGCTCTTCACTAAAAAAACTTTCTTCTAAACTTTTTAATCAAGACGACGCCGGATTTAAAAAAGAGGTTTATATAAGTGATAATAATACAAAACTGATTACCTGGTATACAAAAGGCAAAAACGCTGACGGCCATATATGCAATTTCGAATTTTCAACCGATGAGTTTGTTATCAGAAGCAATGCAAAACGAAAATTCCTTGAAATATATTTAACAAATGATGATTTCAGCCCATATCACATTCAAGGCGCTGACATTCTTAACACAAAGCCAAATTCACAACAGACACAGGAAATTAAACAATTTTTTGTCTGGACTACACAAAATTTTCAAAACAATATTCCAAAAGACGCAAAAGTTTTTATTGATACTTTTTTGTAATGATCTAAAACAAATACTATTCATCCATTTGTGGCACCTTCACAAAACCCCACAAAAGTGCCAGAACAATTAAAGGTAGGGCTGCGATTAAATCAACAATGTAGTGATACCTTAAATACAAAGTTGCCATTGTAATTAAAATTGCGGCAACGACCGCAATGCGGCCCACTTTTGGAAAAAAACGCAAAAACATAATAGCAGTTAACCAGCTAATGGCCGTGTGCCCGCTTGGAAAGCAATCCTCAAGTGTACTTTGGTTATTCATAATAATTTCTCTAAATGGTATTGTTAACCAAAGACCCTGAAGCGCATGTTTGTAATAATTTTCAAAAACTAGCCTTGGCCCAACTGCAGGAACCAAAATATATCCGATATAGTTAAAAATATAAGCCACGGAATAACTACTCATTACAAGTTTAAGCGCAGACCAACTTTCCTGCTTTTTTGCTCCAAATAAGGTTTTCGCACAAAGAGCAAAAACCAACCCCAGGCTCCAAAAATAATAGCTACTATAAGCAATTTGAAAAATCTCTGTAAGAATTTTTCCAGGCATAGTGCTTGGATTCAACCAGGAATTTCCATCTAACCAAAATGAAATCTGTCCTTTTGCGAAAAGCCACCCCCAAAGCGTTCTGTCGACATCTGCCAGAATCAAATCAAGGTGCTCAAGTTTTAAGTTTGAGATTAAAGCACCTGTAGCATCATAATTAAAAACAACTAGAAGTGCCAAACCAATGGACACCAGTACTCTTAAAATCCCCACTTCTGAAAACACAAGCCATAAACATGTTAGTACACTTAAAAAAAACGCAAGCACCAGCGCATGCTCAAGACCACGAAAATCAATTTGTATAAGTGCTATAAAAAGCGGATAAAGAACCACAAGCACTATAGATAATAAAAATCTTAAATTATTTTTTATTTCAAATATTATTTTGTTTTGCACTATATAAACACTGTATTTGTGATCTTATTCTTCAATAAGTTCTATATTTGCGCGTGGAATAACGGCAATCTTTCCGTCAGGAAATTCCACTTCTAAAATCCTGGCCCGCGTTTCTGATTCAATTTTTCTAAGTTCAGACGGCAGGGCATGTACTTTACCAATTATTCCAAAATAAGGATCGCGAATAACTCTAATCTGATCACCAATTTGCATACTATGGGGCTGTTTGCTTTGATCTTTTTCCTGCTTTTGTACTTTACCCTCATCGAATGGAATAATTATTTCGGGCCGTATCACACCAGCTCTGATTTGCGTAGCACCGGAAATCGACGCAACACTTCCTTCTCTGGACTTAAGTGTCCGGTAGGTCCTTTCGGCCATTGTAATTTCGCCAAACCCTTCGGTTAAAACAAGTGTTAATCCGATATTTTCTGTACCTGTTATGGCAACACCTAGATCGTAGCCAAGGATTTTTCTTAAATCTTCATCATGAATACCAGATACAATCAAGCCACGTACTCCAAGAGCTATTGCTTTTTTTATAACATCAAATCCAGCAAAAGAACCACCCACTACAATTGAATCCTTAAACTCTGGTTTTAATTTATCCAAAGTTAAGCGCTCATCAGGGCCGGAAACTGCAAACTTCATTGATCCCCATACCTCACCACCAACACCAAAAATTCCCTGTATAAAAGTTGCCTCTGTTTCAATTTCCACACCCTCGCCATCTATAACTTCAACAACTTTTCCGTTAATGTAGGCCATTACCTCAACCGGAAGTGGTGGTTCGCGAAGCAGTACTTGCCCGGTTACCGGGGAGATTGCTTCAATTGTCCCGGTTATTGATGATTGTACCCTTGCGCGCAGAAATTTTATAAATGATTTGGTTTCCGCAATAACCTCATCTTTTTCAATTTTTTCACCAACCTTTTTAAGCATAAAGTTATCAATCTCATTTGGTACAATACCCAGCATATTCACAACGTTCATTGTGGAAATTCCGCCGGGAAGTTCTGTTCTTGCAACCACATCATTGCGCAGTACCACGTCACCAACTTTTTTTATTACATTGCCCTTAAGCGGTAATATTCTGCATTTTTTTATCTTGGTTTTTTCAGCTACTCTTAAACCAGGTGTGTAGGCATGTGCCATTTTAGTTTCCTCCAAAAATTTTTTTAATATTCACTATAAAGGTTCATTTCCTTGTTCCAGGCAATAACTTTTTCTTTTCTGTGCGCTTCATCATCCGGGAATTTTATTGGCCGCCCCCTGGCATCAATTACAAGGCCAACAACACCGCCCTTTACAACTCCTTTATGAGTTTTTCCTTTTCCACGCCCAACATCAAATCCGCGCATTGGGCAAAGTTCTATTTCTGCAGTTTCGTTTAAGCTCAAATTATAAAATTTTAATTCCCCAAAATTAATAGTTTCGTTAATACTGGTTTGTCCCATTTTAATTTTATAATCCATAACCTTAGTGCCAAACTTTGCAGAACCAACAGGAGCAACACAGGTTCCAAGATAAACCATACAGTCTTTTTCAAATACTTCTGTTGCAGCTTGTTTGTTAACATTTGTAAGCACACCAAGATGTGGCATCATAAAAATACTATCAACCGAAATAAATGTAATGCCCTCAGGTTGGAAAGAATCAATCATCATCGACATTGACTGGTTTCTTCTTGGCGCGTGCGAAAGAACTCCACCACTACCGACAATCATATCAAGCTCCATCATGTTAACAATGGATTGACCGGATTCTGACTGGGTAAAAGCCTCAGCAATTGTTCTTTCCTGTTGCACACCCTTAAGGCTCACAGCAAGCAGCTTATGTTGTTCAAAAGACAAACGAAGCGCCTCTCTTGCTATTCCTTGTTCTAACTTAAGTGCATCAAGTGTTTGTGGAATAGTGGTTGGACGTATCATTTTATTTTTAATTCTGTCGCGTACTTCCTTTTCGTTAACGTCAAAAGAAAGCCAACGCATTACTCGTTTAAGGCCTGCGTCTGCAAGCACGTTTGAAATACTGTATGACATGCCATAATTTGCGCTAACTGTTCTATTGAAAACCTCTCCGAAAACAGAAAACACGTCCGTTGTGGCACCGCCAATATCGACCCCCATTAAATTTATTCCATGTTTTTTTGCAATGATTTGCATAATTAGACCAACGGCTGCAGGTGTTGGCATAATGTCAGTTGTTGTCATTTCAATTAATTTTTTATAGCCAGGTGCCTGCGCCATAACGTGTTCCAGAAACAGTGTCTGAATTTCCTGTCTGGCAGGCATGAAGTTTTCGCGCTCAAGTGTTGGTCTTAAGTTATCTGTGATAACAAGTTCCATTTTTTCCTGCAAAACATCCTTAATATTCTGACGAGCATCAACGTTTCCGGCGTATAATACTGGGAGTTTATAACTAATGCCAAGTCTCGGTTTTGGATCTGCGGCGGCAATATATTCTGCAAGCTCAACAACATGTGAAATTGTACCGCCATCTGTACCACCTGATAATAAAATCATATCCGGTCGCAATTGACGGATCCTTTCAATTTTCTGGTGCGGTAGGCGCTTATCATTTGAAGCAAGAACATCCATAACAATTGCACCAGCACCTAGAGCTGCGCGCTGAGCGCTTTCTGCGGTCATTGACTTTACAGCACCGGCTACCATCATTTGAAGTCCACCACCTGCACTACTTGTTGAAATGTAAGCATCAACGCCAATTTTTTTACCATTCTCACTACTTGTTTCCATTATTATTTTTTCGCCATCAAGCATCTTGCGCCCGGAAAGTTCTTCAACTTCCTGAATGGAATTCAGAACACCTTTTGTAACATCTTCAAACGGGGCCTCAACAGTAGTTGGTGCCTCGCCACGAAAAGTTTGACGAAATTCATTTCCAATTCTTTCAATTAAAATTGCCTTTGTTGTTGTGCTGCCACAATCAGTTGCAATAATTACATTTATATCTTTTGCGTTTGACATAGATTCGGACTACCTTTTTTTATTAAGTGGTTCACAAATAGACTAATTCCCCCGTAACGTCTGACGCGCAGCGCCAGTCATCATCTGACAAACTTTATTATAATAAATCTTATATAAGACAAAACATCGTATACATCTAGTGTATAGCGGAGTTAATTTTAATTCTTGTGTGTTTCTGCGCCGCGGTAGACACACGCCCCCCAAGAGGACCCTCGTGCGTGTGGAAGCAATAAGGCTTGTGCTGTCTGCGCCTCACTCTTAAAGTTTCTCTAGCTCCAAAAACCTTGTTTCAATAATGTTCCAAGGTAAGAGCCATAAAAGGTCAAAAACACCCATTGCACTCACGGCTCTACCCACAACGGCAAGACGGATTGGTTGCGCTAACTGTCCAAGACTGATTTGATGTGTTTCACAAAGTTTTTTTATGTATTCCTCAACTTCCTCAACCTTAATACCAACTTCCTCCAATGAAGGAATCTGTCCCCAATTAGTCTCGACCCCTTCTCTTTTAAAGTCTTTGGATCTTTCAGAAATAATTTGTGAAAAATATTCTCTTGCTTCCTTAATGGCCGCAAATACTTTCGGTTTTAATTCTGGTTTTTTGTCCCATTTTAGAGGGCGCAAATCCAGATTCATTTTATCGGTTGAAAAAAGTGGTATAAGTTCATCTATAAGTTCATCTATCTTTTTAACTTTCGGCTGAATTTTTGTGATCAGCTTTTCGCTTCTCCAAGTATCAAGAAAGGATCTAAGTTCAAGAGGAAACTTCTGAATGAAATCCTTAACAAGAATTTTTTGTACTCTCAATGGGTCCGCATTTGCCAAATGCACACCATTAACCCAAACAAGTTTTTCTCTATTGAATACGGCCTGACTTTTTTGAACATTATCAAAAGAAAATTTTTCTATTAATTCATCAATAGTAAAAACTTCTTCATCACCATGGCTCCAGCCAAGACGCGCAAGGAAATTTAACAGTGCTTCTGGCAAAAAACCCTCTTCTCGATAAGTGCTTGCAGAAACAGCACCATGACGCTTTGAAAGTTTTTTCTTATCCGAGCCTAAGAT
Source organism: uncultured Oligoflexia bacterium (assembly GCA_964596435.1). GTDB lineage: Bacteria > Bdellovibrionota > UBA1018 > UBA1018 > CAZQUK01 > CAZQUK01. Next base: position 13,818 of record CAZQUK010000004.1, on the reverse strand, counting down.
CATTGGGAGATGAGCAAAAATCGGAATTTTATATTTAAAATAATTAAAAATATGAATTTGCTTAGGCGTATTATTTAAGTGGTCATCCCCCCTTATAACGTGAGTTATACCGCATTCTATTTCATCAACTACCACAGTAAAATTATAGGTGGGCGCTCCGTTTGAACGGACAATAATAAAATCATCAAGTTCTTTATTCTCAACACTAAGCTCACCATGAATCATATCATTAAAAGTAACTGTACCATCTTGTGGAAGCTTGATCCTAATTACTGAAGGTTTATCGTCGGTACTTTTTATTCCCAGTCCACGGCACCTGCCATCATATTTTGGCTTTCTACCCTCGGCTAGCGCCCTTGCGCGCATTTCCTGAACTTCCTCCGGGGTACAAGTACAATGATATGCCAGCTCCTTTTTTATTAGCTCCTCAGCCTTGGCCTTATATATATCCATGCGCTTGCTTTGAAAAATTGCTTCTTCATCCCAATCAAGCCCTAACCACTTAAGCGAGTTCATAATGTCTTCAACATAAATATCCTTTGAGCGCTCTGTGTCGGTATCTTCAATTCTAAGTAAACATTTCCCTTCTTTTTGGCGCGCAAATAGCCAGTTAAAAAGTGCGGTCCGAACGCCACCAATATGTAATAACCCTGTTGGAGATGGCGCAAAACGAACCCGAACATCATCATTTTTGCGAATTATCGTTTTTTTTTCTTCTTTTTGATTTACATTGTTCACAACAATACCCCGTTACTTGTTTCAACTCCCGGAAACTATTCGTATATCAATAATTGGTTTGTGTGTACTTAAAAGTTAGAAACCAGAATGAAACTGGATAGAAAATAAATTTTCCCCAAAGAACTCTTTAAGTATTCGTTTTTTTACAAAAAAGTTACCATTTAAAGAGGTTCAACTTCTGGGTTTTCCATTAAATAAGCCGCCCAGTATTGTTTAAGAGCTCTTTCTTTTTCCTGCTTTTCGCTCAGTTGGTCGTAACCATATTTATTAAGATTGCAGTTTAGCGCAGTATAGAAATCAGAATAAACATACTTAACAGAACTTGGACTCCTTAATCCCTGGCAAAAAGAAAACGACTGTAAAAAAATTCTCTCACCTAAAATCGCTATTGGATCTTTTCTGCTTTTTAATAAATATTTTGCATGCCTATTTTTGTAACTTGAAAGTTCAATCTTTTTAAGATTTCTTATGAAAAATGAATAATAAGGCAATTGCTGATTATTAAAAGTCTGTTTCAAATTATACGGCACAACTGTTGAAAATGAACTTTCATCATCTGCACTTATTCGGTTATTCAGTACTATGTAAATTGAGTATTTAGAAAAAAAACTTCTGGGAACTTCCACCATTTTAGAACCTTGACCTTCAAAAACCAATAAATCTACCTCGGATTTTTCTTCAAGCGTCAGTCCACCTAATAAAACATCAATAAATTTTGAAAACTCAACACCCTTAAGACTCAAAACCTGTGAATTGTTTCCACTCCACGGCATCTGGGCGCTAATATTAACGGGCTTCAGTTCATTAAACCTTTCTGCTGTCCATTTTCCCAAAATTTTTTTTTCTTTATAGCCGCACCACTCGACACCAACTGGTTGAACACCGCGCTCTAACGCTTTATTAAGAAGGTCCGTATCGTTATAACTTGCAGTTTGTCTGGCTCCAGCACTATTTTCGGACAGACACGAGGACAAAAAAGCCCCTATGCACAAAACAGCCCAAGTAAACAAAAATACCCAATATTTACGGCTAGTTACTTTTAGTATGGAAAACAAGCGCTACCCCCAATTGGTTCCTTCTGTCATTCAAAAGGAAAGGCTCTAAAAATAATAAATTCTAGAACTCACCTATCTAATATTGCACCAACCCAATTGTCAAATGTCAAGAATTGTATAAATAAACCGATTAATTGGGTATAAGAGCGGGGGCTATAAATTGAAAAAGCTTAATCCAGAAATAACTTGGTTTGCTATCTTAGCAATAATATTATCTTTTTTGTATTTAACATCGCCACTTGGAATAGTTGTGGCTAAATCGGAGGCTGAAACTCATAAGCTTCAGGCGATTTCAGACCCTGATTTATTTTGTAAAAACATCTCAGATGGCCACGAAAATATATCAGATTGTCTCGCACAAATCCAAAACAATCGTTTTGAACTCGGCGCGTTAGATGTTTGTACAAATCTTAATTCTTCAGGTTTATGGAAACTTACCTGTATTAACTTAATAGCCAACAGGTCTTTTTCAAACGAGGAAATACAAAAGTGCAAAAGTCATGAAGCATACCAGGACAAAATCAGCTGTTTTAGACCTCAAAAGAAAAGACAATATGTAAAAGAATTTTTAGACTATTTTTTTAAACCAGCGCCCACAACTGATGCCACACAAGGTGCTAATGACAGCAGGATATCCAATACGCAGCAAAAGTCCGTTCCTGATGATAATATCCACTCTTCTTCCCAGCCCTCGCCTGGACGCCAAATAAAGGCTCCACAAAGCCAAAGAACCCAATAGTCCCATAAGGACCCCTTTTTACACGAAATTTGCATTTTTTGTTTTTCAAATACGAATCAAATCCTTGGCTTCCTTAAATTACTATGTTAGAAAAACAAAATCTGACACGTAGGATTAATGGAAGTTAAGTCACCAGTGTAGTTTTCTGTGCTGGAGAGCCTGGGGCAAAAAATAAGTGTTCACTAAGAATGGGCTAAAAGGCCCATTTTTTTTAAATATGACTCTGATTGGAATTTATTATTTTTTTGAAAGATTATGAAGGATATTGAGAAAAACAAAAAAGCAGTAGTTTCAAAAGTTGAGGACTCAATTGAATCGGTCCTTAAGGACCATGGTTACGAGCTTGTATATATTGAAATCATTTCTCACCATAAAAAAACCCTTAGACTCTTTATTGACCACCTTAATCCACTCTCGTCGCCAATAGGTAGCGAAGATTGTGTTAAGGTTTCACAAACACTAGATACCCTTCTTGATATAATACCCGAAGTGGATGAAATCTTTCACGGAAGCTATGATCTTGAAGTTTCCTCTCCAGGTATTGAAAGACCACTAAGAAAACTTAAAGACTTTGATCGTTTCAAAAACCAGCGCGCCCGTATTCAACTATTCAGACCCCTGACCTCAACGGAAATTCAAAACAATTTTTACCACAATAAAAACCCAAAGCAGAAAAATTTTATTGGAATTATTCTTGGACTTGATGACACATCAACAAACATTCTTTTTAGGGTAGATAGCAGTCACTCTGCATCAAAAAAACAGAAAAAAAACACTGAGACAGAATTACCGGATATCAAAATTCCATTCGAATTAGTGTCCAAGGCAAATCTGGAACCAGCGTTACAGGTAACATAAAACATTAGGAATAATTTTTTATGAAAGGACAAAAAAGATGAAACTATCAGAACTGACAAGAGTCATTGAATCAGTTGGAAAAGATCGGGGAATAAAAAAAGAAATTATAGTAAGTGCACTTGAACAAGCCATTATAGCGGCTGCCCAGAAAAAATATGGCCAATTTGCCGTAATGGAGGCCCACTACAGTGAAGATTCAGGCGAAGTAGATCTTTACCTTTTTAAGAAGGTTGTTGATAGCGATGATGACATGCTTGAACCCCTTGAGGAAATAAAAATCGAAGAAGCAAGAGAGCTTGATCCTGATGTTGAGATCGGAGATGAAATTGGTATTAAAGTTGAAACACCAAATTTTGGCCGAATAGATGCTCAGACCGCAAAACAAATAATTTTTCAAAAAGTCAGGGATGCAGAACGCGAAATAATATTTAATGAATTTATTCACAGAAAAGGCGATCTCATAACAGGCATCGCACGCCGAATGGAGAGGGGCAATATTGTAATTGATCTTGGAAAAACAGATGCTCTTTTACCACGCTCCCAAGCAATTCCTGGTGAAGTTATAAAACCAGGTGATAGAGTTCAAGCCTTCCTAGAAGATGTGGTTTCAACGACAAGAGGGCCACAGATTTATTTAACCCGTTCATCACCAAAATATGTAATCAAACTTTTTGAAATAGAAGTTCCGGAAATCAGAGAGGAGTTAATTGAAATAAAAGGCTGCTCCAGAGAGGCCGGGGCACGTTCAAAAATTGCCGTATTTTCAAAAGACAAGGATGTGGATCCAGTTGGCGCATGTGTTGGAATGAAAGGAATCCGTGTACAAAGCGTAATTCAAGAACTTAAGGGTGAAAAAATCGACATAGTTCCATGGTCGGATAACCCAGTAATGTTTGTACAGTCATCTTTATCACCAGCCGAGATTTCATCAATTAGGCTTGATGAACGCAATAAATCGATGGAAATAATGGTAGAAGACGATCAGCTTTCTCTTGCAATCGGCAGAAAAGGTCAAAACGTCAGATTAGCTGCACAACTAACGGGCTGGCGTCTTGATATTATTTCAAAATCGAAACTTCAAAAAAGAACTCAAGAAGCAGTTTTTAACCTTCAGCACCTTGATGGTATTAATGAAACAATCGCGCAGGCAATACTTCAAGCTGGTTTTCTTAATGTGCATAACGTTGCAAATGCAAAAATTGAAGCACTCCAGAAAATACCAGGATTTACCTCAGAAGAAGATGCAAAAAAACTTAGCGAAAATGCAAAAGCCATTGTTGAAAAAGTTGGCGATGCAATAAAAGGTCCCGAAGATGTGTCTGACGACGAAAAAGGACAGTTCTCGGCAGGACCTGAACTCAAAAAAGATGCTAAAACTCTCGCAGAAGAACGACTTAAAGAAATGTTTAAACAGGCCAATTCGGAAGAGGCTGACCAGGTAAACAACAATAATGATAAGAATGATAAATAGACAAAAAATGCGGAAAACATTCGGAGCAAAAGGTAATCGCTTATGACAAAAACCACAGAACCCCAAAAGGTTTACGAGCTAGCAAAAGATTTAGATATCGACTCTATTTCTTTATTAGGCAAACTCAAGGATCTTGATATCAAAGTAAAAAGTCATATGAGCACACTCACTCCTGAACAGGTGGAAATTACTCTTAAATCTTTTAAAAGCAAAAAGAAGACCTCAACAAAAAAGACCGAAAGCAAAAAAGAAACAAGTGCTAAAAAAGCAACTATATCCAGAAAGCACACAAAAAAAGCAGACGTAAGCCCAAAAGCTGAAGAAGAGGTGACTCCCGAAATTAAATCCGGTCCAACCATTATTAGAAGAAGAGTAAAAGCAGACGGAATGGTAGAGACAGTTGCCCCGGCAAGTATTGAAAAATCCACTGATGCAACTGCCAATAAGGAACAGATTATCGAGCAACCACAAACGACTTCTGCTCCGATAATTTCAACACAGGCGCCAGAAAGCACCCATGAGCCGGAAATAGAAGCCACGCAAGTGCTTGGGGAAATAGAAAGGCCCAGTGAAGAAACCACCGGGAAAGTTACACGGGAACAAACAACTGAAGTTGAGAAAATTATTGAAACTGCGGCCACACCAGAAGATTCTAATAAAAAATTCCTGAAAATTGTAGAATCCGTAGCACCACCAATAAACACAATTATTCCTCCATCTGAAAGCAAGTCTAAAGAAAAGCCAAAAAAATCTCTAAAACCAACAACAGATGGCGAAAAAGATGATGGTTTTAGAATAATTAAAATGAACAAACAGGCCCTGGATCTAATGGCCGAAGAGGAAAAAGCAAAAAAACGCACAGGAAAGAACACCGAACTTAGACCCGAAGATGTGAAATTTGCTGATTATCAGAAAAAGGAAGTTGTTTTCCTCCCCAAGAAGAAGAAAATCCCGTTAGGAAAAGAAATTAAAAAGACTAAAATCACTACCCCTAAAGCCATAAAACGGATTGTTGAGGTTTTTGATAACGTCACAATCCAGGATTTAGCCAATAATTTAAAAGTTAAGCCGCAGGAACTTATTAAAAAGCTTATGGGTATGGGGCAAATGGCCACAATAAACCAGGAAGTTGATTTTGAAACTGCATCGCTTATTGCTAATGAGTTTGGTTTTGAAGTAAGAAATGTTGCCTTCAAGGAAGAAACAATTCTGGCAGAAGAAAATACTAACGAAAAGAACGAAAAACCCAGGCCACCAATTGTAACGGTAATGGGACATGTTGATCACGGAAAAACATCACTACTTGATGTCATAAGAAAATCAAACGTTGTTGATAAAGAAGCAGGCGGAATTACACAACACATTGGTGCTTATACAATTACAAAAGATGGTAACGAAATAACCTTTATAGATACCCCTGGCCACGCTGCTTTTACTGCCATGCGTGCCAGAGGTGCAAATGTGACGGATATAGTTGTTCTTGTAGTTGCCGCAGACGATGGTCCTATGCCACAAACTAGAGAAGCCATTGATCACGCCAGGGCCGCAAAAGTACCAATTATTGTTGCAATAAATAAAATGGATCTGCCGGGCGCAAATCCAGAAAAAATCAAACAAAATCTTTCAGAACTTGGTCTACTTCCGGAAAGCTGGGGTGGTGAAACTCAATTTCTTGAAGTCTCAGCAAAAAAACAAACTGGCATTGATAAACTTTTAGAGGCAATTTCTTTGCAAGCTGAAATCCTTGAACTAAAATCAGATCCAACATTGCGCGCAAGTGGTGTTGTTCTTGAATCTAAAATCGTTAAAGGCCGAGGTCCGGTTGTTAGTGTTTTAGTTCTTAAAGGAACACTTCGCAGAAATGATTTTTTGGTTTGTGGTACAAGTTTTGCCAAAGTTAAATTAATGAACGACGATAGGGGCAAAACCGTAAAAGAGGCAAAACCGGGAATAGCTGTTGAAGTTTCAGGTTTTGAAACCACACCCAACGCCGGTGATAAATTTGACAATATTGCAAATGACGCAGATGCCAGAAAAATCATCAAGAGCCGTGAAGACGTGGCAAGAACCAAGTCAGAAATAGAAGGCAAAATTCAGTTGGATAATATTTTTGCAAAAATCCAGGCAGGAAATATCAAGGAACTAAAAGTGATTCTTAAGGCTGATGTTTTTGGCTCCGTTGAGGCCATTAAAGATAACCTCGTTAAGATTTCTACTGACAAAGTAAAAATTAATGTGATTCTTGCAGCTCCTGGTGGAATTTCAGAAAGTGATGTTATTTTGGCCAGTGCTTCAGAAGCAATTATTATCGGCTTTAATGTCAGGCCCGACACTAAGGCCCGACAAATTGCCGCCTCAGAGCACATCGAAATAAAAACATATACCATCATTTATGAACTTTTTGATGATATTAAAAATTCCATGACCGGACTTCTTGATAAAAAGAAAGTTGAAAAGTTTCTTGGTCGGGCCGAAATCAGGCAAACATTTATCGTGCCCAAAATTGGTACAATTGGTGGTTCATCAGTTATTGATGGAAAAATCATACGTGGTGCAGACGTGAGACTACTTAGAGACAGCCGTGTAATTTATGAAGGCAAAATGTCATCTCTTAAGCGTTTTAAGGACGACACAAAAGAAGTTTCAAACGGATATGAATGCGGAATTGGTCTTGAAAACTATAATGACATTAAACCGGGGGACATTGTTGAGGCATACGAAATTGAATGGATAACCCCAGAACTTTCAGATTAATTATTATTTCGGTACCGGATTTGCAACTGCTGGAGGGTTTTATTTAATGCAACCCACAAGAAGAGCCAGGCTTGAGGCCGTAATAAAAGAGGAATTAGCCATAATTATTCCACGCGAATTAAAGGACCCCAGAATTCCACAAATTACCTTAACGTCTGTTATGGTCTCTAATGATGCACAAAATGCAACAGCTTATATTTCAATATTTGGCGGAGCCAAAGGCGGCCTGTGTGGAGAACCAACCCTTTCAGATGAAGAAGCTGGTTTAAAAATGGAAAACTGCCTTTCGGGTTTAAAATCCGCAAGTGGTTTTTTGCGCCGTCATCTTGGGAAAGTTTTAAATACACGCAGTGTTCCGCATTTGTTTTTCAAAGAAGATAAGGGACTAGAAAACACAAACAGGGTTCACGAACTATTAAAACAAATTTCAAATCCAAATGGAAAAGACCCAAAATAATCCCATTATTTTTTCACATTGGAGTAATTCAATCAACGGTGCACTTCTAATAAACAAACCAAAAGACATAAGCTCCTTTGGCGTTATTGAAAAAATAAATAATTTTTTAAGAAGCACAGGTATTCCAAAAAAATTTTTACCAAAGCTTGGACACGGTGGGACCCTCGATCCTATGGCAACAGGCCTACTCATTGTTTGTGTAAATAATGGAGTTAAGCTTGCAAGATACTTTTTGGGTTCCAAAAAAAGATATACTGGTACTATAAAATTTGGTGAAACATCTATTTCTGGTGACATAACTGATCCAATAATTAAAACATCTGATCATATACCATCGTCAATGCATGAGCTTGTGCAGGCTACTCACGGGTTTGTAAATAGCACATATTTTCAAACGCCCCCCATGCATTCGGCAAAAAAACATCTTGGCAAACCAATTTATAAACTTGCCAGAAAAGGAATTGAAATTGAACGAGAACCTAAGGCGTGTAAATTAAGTAATTTTATTATTCGTTCACTAAATGGGCCACTTGCTAATTTTGATGTGACATGCAGCTCAGGAACTTTTATGCGGGTTCTGGCACAAGACTTTTCTGAAAAACTTGGAACAGTGGGCGTGCTTGTAGCCTTAAAAAGAATGGAGGCTGGACACCAAAAACTTGAAAACGCCATGAGTCTTGAAGACATATTAAATGCAATGGAATGTGGGAAAAAATGGGATGAGCTTAGCTGTTGGGTTCCTTTTAATAAACTGCTTGGTAATTGCTCTAAAATTGAAGTTTGCAAAGAAGATGCTGATGCAATCATACAGGGCAAACAAAATGTTTTATTTTCCTTAATTGAAAACGCTAATATTACAACTTGCCCACACAATACAGAAAATCACCAACAAACTATTTTAGCAATGTATTACAAAACCAATCTCATAGCTGTTGTCTCAAAAGATAATAATATTTGGAAATTGGACCGCACATTCCCTTGGGCGCTAGTGTAAGCTTATACAAAACCCACAAAAACACTGATGCCAGTTGTGGGTCATAAAGGACACCTGCGTCTAAATTCAGACAGGACTTTTTATCCAAGCTTCTGAATTTTTGTAATTTGGTGCTATTTATAAATCCCTAACTTGCTGCAATTTCAGACATTTTTAAAACCAACCTGTGGCACTAAATGTGCAATTCATAAATTTAAGGAGCTTTATGTTTATGAAAAAAAATAATATTTATTCGCCGTTAATTGTGGATGCCGATAATTCTTTTGTTCGTAAAATTAAAGACGACCCACATTTTAATAATATTCCCCCATTTATCGCAAGATGTGGAAGAGATGCTCAAATATTAATGTCTGATCCAAAGTCCTTTTATTCCGGAATTTTTGTAAATTCAAAAATCACCAATACTGACGTTTTTTCTGTCATTCGTTATGCACATATTCATCACATTGGTACACCAATTTTTATTATCTACGACGATTCAACTTCTGTTATTTCCGATGATGATCTTAAAAAGCTCGCAATTCACAATACTATCACAAAACCAGTCACATATTCACAAATGGTAACGCTTGTAAATCCAATGCTAAGCACTTTTGATGCCGATAGTGCGCTTCAACTTACTTCAAAAAGTGAGGAGAAATTAAACACCCAATTATTTGCAGAAGACAATGAGTTTGTACCAATTTCAGCGGCAAGGTTTTTATATGGAAATAAATCATTTTTTGATATTTATATAAAACTAGGCACCAATAAATATGTTAAGCTCGTACACATAGGTGAGGTTTTTGAACCCAAAAGACTTTCAAATTACATAGAAAAAGGTATTAAATATTTTTATTTCAGAAAAGAGGCTCAGCTAACTTATCTAAGTTATTGTGATCATCTTGCAAAGTCATTACTCAACAATGAAAATGCCCCCACAAAATTAAAAGCCGAACAGACCTTGAACCTTGGTAATGAAACTATTCATTATTTACAAAAGAATGGTGTAAGCAAAGACCTGATAGACTTCTCAGCTCGTTTTGTGACTAATGTTCAGAAAATGATTGAGCTAATAAATACCGAAAAATCCTATTACTTAAAGGAATTTATGGCTGACCTTTCCGCCTTTGAACATGCCGTTGGTGTTACAGCTGTTGCTTCATTAATTATAAGAACACTTGGAAATAAATCGGAACGAATACAGGAAATTGTTGGACTCGCTGGTTTTCTGCACGACATCGGTATGTACTACGAATGCCCGGACCTTGATGAAACACATGAGCGAAAATTTAACGAAGAAGACTGGCTGCGTTTTGTGCACCATCCCGAGGCTGGGGCAGACATTTTACGTGAAATTAGCGGTATAGATGATATCGTAATACAAGCAGTTGAACAGCATCACGAACGAAGAAACGGAAAAGGCTTTCCAAATAGGATTGGTCTTGGAAAAATTAATTTAATATCTGAAGTAATTGGAATAAGTGAAGAATTTGTAAATTTAATTGTGCAATCTAAAAAATTTACTAATATTAATCCGGTCAAGGAAATAACAGAGAGGCGCTCAGAAAGCTATTCACACCGCATTCTAACCGCTTTTGAAAAGGTTTTCTCACCACTTATAAAATCAAATTCTTAATTTTTTTTATACTGGGTTAAAGATTTTTTGTGATGTGTTTTTTTACAAACAAAACTTGTTCTAGTTTACAGATTTTTTTCGATTCAAATTAAAATCAGGATATGTTTTCCAGGCTTGTACTTTTTCTAAAATTGAAGCCCCGGGTTTTAGTACTTTGCCAGTTAGACGTTCAAGTGCCCAAATAGTTTTTTCTTGCAATTTCTGATCCTTTTTATAATCAAGCAGAAAAACAATATCTGGCGCATGGTTAGTGCTATCAATCTCAACAAGGACATCCAGGGCTTTTAATGGTACCCATTCGGCTTTTCCGTTCCTATAATTATTTTTATTTCTAAGTGCCTGTAATAAAACCTCCGCACTTTCTTTTGGCTTAATTTTGTGTATTACCTCAAGGGCATCAAGTCTAACAACAAGTGCTGGGTCCATTAATAACGGAAACACTTTTTTTACATAAACCTCACTTTTTAGAAAAGCTAAAATTTTAAGTGCCCCACTTCTGAGCATCCATCTTGGGCTTTGTAAAAAACCAATTACACTTGGTAAAACAACTTCCCCACCCAGTTTGGCGGCACCCATTAAAGCAACATATCGATGAGAGTCATCGTATTTTGACTGAGATGCGATCTTAATTAACCATGGGACCGCACTTACCCCCGGACTAATGCTCCATTTTTTTATTAGATTTTCAAATGAAGATCCTGAGATTTTTTTGTTTATGTGCGCATTTAAATCATTCTCAAGTATTTTTAAAATATTCGGTGTTGCAGCAAACCCCGAGGAAGAAAAACAAACGGTCAGAATAAAACATAAAAAAGTTTTGTTGTTAAAATGTTTCACAGAAATAACCTATTATGAAACAAGCATTTTTTCAAACTCTGCAAGAAGGTCCTCATCACTTTTTCCACCACTATCTATCTCCTCTTCGGGTGCAGCAGCAGTTTGTGGGGCTGGTTTTGTTTTTTCAATTGCAGGAGCAACTTCGGCACCCGCTGCTGCTTTTTCTACTGGGGCCGCTTTTAAAGGCGCTTTTTCAACTGGCGCGTTTTCTGTACCTTCTGCCACTTCTTCAAGCGGGGCATCCTCTGCCGGGGCCGCGACTTCTGGCTCTAAACTTTCCTCTACTTTATCTACAAGCTCCTCAAATTTATCTCCTTCTTTTGCTTCCACTTCCTGTGGTGCTTCTTCTTCTGTACCTTCTGCCGCTTCCTCAAGTGGAGCATCCTCTGCTGGGGCCGCCTCTACCGGCGCTGGCTCTGCTTCAGATGCTTTACCACCCAACTGTTCTTTTAGTTTTGCATTTTCCTGTTGAAGCTGTTTTAAGTTTGCAAGGTCATCTTCAATAATACTGTATTCATCAAGTTTACTTTGAAGTTCTTTAACTTTGGTTTCAAGTGCTGCTGTGACCGCCGGATCACCACCACTTGCATCACCCTTTTCTTTTTGTGCATTCTCTAAATTTTTTTCAAGTGCTTCTTTTTCTTTTGTAATCTTCTCAACAGCCTTAACCTGGTTTGCTAATTTAGTTTCTAGTTCTTTAAACTTTAAAGAATCAGCAGGCGCTCCGGGTGTAGCCGTTGCCGTAACCATAGGCCTTGCCACCACGGTAACATCTCCGCCTTGAGCTCCAAGAAGCCCAAATAATTGAGTTCTAAGGCTCTGTGCATCTTGGATTAGTATGTTTAAATAATCTTTCACAACGCCAACAGGAAGTGTTTCCCTAACAGAACCAATACGTCTTTTTTTCAAAACAAAAAAAGCTGCATAGCTAGTAAATAAAAATAAGATTGCTAAAATTTCAAAAAACAACGCTTCGTGTGTAAAACGAGAAAAAATATATACCCATGAGGTCATTTGATCTGGTCCCTCCTAGACCACTGGGATAAAAATATTCCCTGGTCCAAATATTATCCACAAGAACCACAAACATGTAATAACGTCTTGGCTCTCATATCCCTATGTATATTGTAAAAATTACTGGCGATATTGTCAAAATTCTTAACCGTATAAGCGTCAAAGTTATGGCGAAACCTATAATTTACATTCTTTTTAAAAGTTCCGTGTGAATATAGCTATTTGAAGCAAGAACTTCCCTCTTATTCAAATCAAACGCTCCTCCTGAAAAGTCACTAACACGCCCCCCTGCCTCTAAAACAAGCAAAACGCCAGCCGCCATATCCCAGGGAGACAGATCTCTTTCCCAAAAACCATCAAAGGCCCCCCTTGCTGTAAACGCTAGATCTAACGCGGCACTCCCCATCCTTCTTATTTCGCTACTTGCACCTACCTGTTTATGAAAAGTTTTAATCTCTTTTTTAAAAAATTTTTCTGACCTATATGAAAAACCTGTTGCTAACATTGCATTTGATATTTTTTTTGTCTTTGAAACATGTATTTTTTTTCCATTACAAAAGGCTCCCCTGCCTTTCACTGCAACATACGAGTCATTCACAACCGGATGATAAACAACTCCGGCAATAAGCTCTCCACGCCAGGTTGCCGCTATTGACACAGAAAATATCGGTAAACCTTTTGAAAAGTTTGTTGTTCCATCAAGAGGGTCAATTATCCAAAGTCCTTCGCTGTTTAAATTATAAGATCCGGCTTCCTCGGCCAATATTCCAAACATTGGTGTTTCGGCTTGAAGCGTTTTTATTGCAACTTTTTCGGCTGCTAAATCGGCTGCGGTAACAAACCCGGCATCTTTTTTTTCTTTTATTGAAAATGATTTTTGAAAATACTTCATAAGCTGCTTACCAGCTTCATGTGCCGCTGTGAGCGCAATATCTTTTAATTTATCTTTTGGTGGACACCTTGATGTTACATTCATACAAAAATCCCCCTAATTATCCAATTTGCTCCAGTAATCTACATAGTCTTCTTTGATCCAGGAAATAAAATCCTTATTATTGGATTTATTTAAAAAAATATTAAAGAAATCATCAAGTTTTTTTGGCCCACCCACGGCCCAATGACCATATTTCCACGTCAACTGTGAATTAAGCGCTATTTTAAGATCCACGTTTTTTATGGTTGATAAATAAATTACGCTGGCCATCCCGGCTCTGTCTGCCCCATATTTGCAATGCACCCAAATTGGATATTCAACTTCTTCATAGATTTTAATTAGTCTTAGA
>CAZQUK010000003.1:25893-32780 GCA_964596435.1 uncultured Oligoflexia bacterium | reverse complement strand
AATAAAAATACTTGTCTTAATAATGATGGAGATTTTACAGGATTAAGCTGTAATAAATCCCTTCCAATGGCAGGCTCAATGATTGAATCTCTAATAAAATTTCCCCATCTGTTTTTATCGGCCACTAAAGACATCGAGCCAGGGTAACATCCAAATTCAATAAAATCGTCTAATGCCATATTAAAAATTTTCTGTGCCTCAATGTAATTCCAGTGTTCGGCCCGTATCAACTCAAAGCGCCCGGCCAAAGATTCTCGCAACCCTTTTTCAACAAAGACTGAAGATGATCCTGTAAGAATAACTTTTATATTTTTGTTTGAATCCCAAAGCTTTTTTATAACCTCACTCCAACCAGGGATTTTTTGAACTTCATCAATTGCTAAGATTTTGGAATCCGATTGTTTTGCTTCTTCCCACCATTTTTCAATTATTTCATACGACAAGGGTGCGGGATAATCAGCAGTAAAATATTTAGCCTGTTTAGGTAAAGCTGTTTTAAGTGCAGTTGTTTTACCCACCTGTCTAGGCCCAATAATAACTTGAATTAATGGCGCTTTTTCTTCAATTCTGGCTTTTAATATAGAAACTAATTCTCTGTTTTTCATATTGCTATTATATCTGCAAATAACAAATTGTAAAATGTATTTTATAATTTGTTATTTAACAAATATCTTTATGAAATCGTTAATGAATCAACTTAGCAACATTCTGTGGCTCGGCGCGTTGTTTTAGTAGCCGGAGAGTGAGTTGATGCGCTTAAAGAAAACTTTGGAGATCTTGTTTTTGATACGGTTATCAGGCGGTCAGTGCGACTCAAGGAATCTCCTGCACACGCTTGTTGTTTCAAAAACAATCCGTTTATTGCGAATTTCATCATGATCCTGAACCGCATCTTTTGAGTTTGTAATTAAGCTTAGAAAAATACTTTCCAGGTTGCTCAGTGGTTATTTCGCTCATGTTTACTTTCCTCCAGACTTTGTAGGAGTAACACAAATCGGTATCATAAGGCTAAAAGCCGCACCCTTTCCTTCGCCTTCACTATGTAAAGACAAGGAACCGCCCATTTCTTTAGCTGTTAGAGCTGAATTATGCAGACCAAAGCCATGACCGTCAGCTTTTGTTGTAAAACCAAATTGAAATATTTTATTTAAATTATCCTTAGAAATACCACAACCGTTATCAACAACATCAATCTGTACATAATTTTCAAGTTTTTTTACGGAAACACGAATCGTTTTCTTTTTCTCATCCTTTATTTTGGCAAACGCATATTTGGCGTTATTAATTAAATTAATGAGTATTTGCAAAACCTTTAGTCTGTTAAGCGAAATTACAATATTTTCCTTACAATCAATTACAATATCAATTTTATGGCGCTTGATAGCAGTATCATTAACTTGAATTGCCTGATTTACAACATCTATTACGGGCAAGGTTTCAATAAACTCAATTTTACCGGTCAGGGTTTGTTGAACTGAAATTATGTTTTTTATATGGTCAATATTTTTATTTAAATTTTCAAGTTCAGTAATTATGGCCCTATGCTCAGAGCTTAGTGTTTTTGCAAATGCAATTAAGTATTCAGGTAGTGCCTTGCCTCTTTTATCATTACTGATAAAATCTACAAAGTTCGGGGCGTTTTCTTGTATAATATCGGCAATTTTTATAAAATTAAGTGCGCTTGATTCCTTAATTTTTTCAATTACAAGGCCAGATGAAACATTTACACTATTTAATACGTTACCCACATTATGAAGCACACCAGCTGCAACTTCTGACATTCCTGCTTTATGGGAAAGCTCAACAAGACGCATTTGCATTTTTGCCTTTTCTTCTTCCATTGCAAGGGCATGTATTTTTGTTAACAAATGTGGGAAAAAAGTACTGGTTATGTTAATTAACTTATCAAACTTTTTTTTAATAAAAAGTCATCTTTTAAGACGGAATAAAAAATAAAGATTCCATAAATATTTTTACTATCAAGCATGGGTTTAACAATAACGCTTTTGAGTTCATTTACCGCAAACAGTTCATTTTCATCAAATCTTATATCTTTACTGATGTCGGGTATAATCAAGGACATATGAATATCATTAATAAAATAAATTAATGATGATTCGCTTTTTTTAACGGGACCAAATGCAGAATTTTTATCAAAACCAAAGAAAGCTAAAACAGAATAAGAATCATTTTCTTTAATTAGAAAAACTGCCTTATTAAAATCAATATAATTGCAAAAATTTTCAAGCACAGTTTTAAATATGGATTTTCTATCACAAAGGTAAATAACGTCAGTGAATATTGAAATGAACATATTCAGGTCCAAAAGCACTTCATCAAGTTCTTTTTCTAATTTAGCTATTTTATCTAAATTTTCTAATTTTTCAATTTTTTCATTTTGATCCATATTATTTCTCATCATACTTTAGGTTAGAAATTATTTGAGTTAATATTTTATTATCATAAATGTGTTTATCACCTTCAGGTGTCCACTGCATACGTAAAAGGTGATATTTTAGATCAGTGTTATTTTGCACAACAATTTTAAGCGACAAACCATCAGCAATTGAGACAATTTTAGACAAATAACCTTTTTTAACATTGGGGAGCCCATGTGGAAACCCTGTACCAAGGGCGTTTTCATGGTGCTCAAGCACAATATTAATTACATTATCACTTATTAACCTAACTTTTAAGAGCTTACCAAGCAGCCCAACCCCTTTGTGGGGATGAGTTTGAAACAATTCAGTTTCAGCAGATGTAAGTTCCTCACATTTTAAGTATTTTTCAACCAGTTTTTCTTCTAATTCTGCAAGGCCTATGTCATGCAAAAGTCCACCAATTGAAAGCTCAGTTAATGTTTTTGAATCACTAAAACCCAGTGCCATTCCTGAAATTACAGAAAGAGAGCTTGTAGAAAGTGAATGATTAACAAGCGTTGGTTTATCGGACAAAAACTGTTTTAACTTATCGTATATATTTCCAATTCTTTTTCCGCCAATTTCTTTCACAACAGCACTAGAAAGCTCAATGCAGTTATTGGTCCAGTCGACAGCACCCTTATCAGTTGAAATAGAATTAATGTTTTCAATAATATTTTTTGCCTCGTTTTTAATTATTTCTACCTTTGCTTCTTCGTTGTCTTTACTATCTTCAATTTTTTTTCTAATGGATCTACTGATAAACTTATTATAAGCGCCAAGATCCTCTTTTTTAATAAAAAGCTCCTTAACTTTCATAAATTCTAGCTTTGATAGTTGATCGGGGTCCATTACATCTTTGGCACCAACATATTTCACATATTTTTTATTCAGATGCATGTAAATAAAAACATCAAAACCCAATATCTGATTTGGAAAAAGTTCATTAAGTTTTATTGCTACAAATTCAATTTTTTCAGTCATAAATGCTAAAGCCTTATATCTTATTCCTTACACATTATACTTTGTGGGTTCACCTAATTTCTCTAAAAGTAAGTTTATTTCGCGTTTAAGTTTAATCATTTCAAGTTCGCGGCCTACCATGAGTTTATTAAATCTTTCTAAAACAGAAACTTTTTTAATTAATTCAGCTTGGGCGATTAAAACCTGTTCTTCTTTAACCTTAAGCTGCTGGTTAGATGCCTTTAGTTGTTGCTCGCTTGCACGCAATTGCTGGTTTGAAGCTTGCAACTGCTGTTCACTTGCCCTAATTTGTTGCTCACTTGCTCGCAATTGCTGGTTTATGGCCATAAGCTCCCGGGCTTTTTCTTTTTCAACATCAGCTAAGGCTGCTTTTGCAAATAGTTTTTTTTCTTGTTCTAAGGCTGTACTTAAACTATCAGACATTGAATTAAATAAAACTGCCAATTCTCCAATTTCATCTTTTGAATAAACTTGAGCTTTTGAATTAAAATCTCCTTCACTGGTTTTTTTAGCCGCAAATTTTATAGTTTCAAGGCTGTTTATAATTAATTTTGCAAATTTCAAAACAACAAAAACACTTATTATACCAAAAGCAATTGAAACAAATAGCAATACTACAAATAATACATTAGTACCCCACATTGATATTTCCGCAATTTTATTTGTAAATTCATCTTCAATTTTTTCAAGCTTTTCATTAACTTCTTTAATTGAGGCAATTAAATTATTTACCTTAGCTTTTGTAAATTTTTTTGAACTTATTTCAACATGAAGCTCTTGTGCAAGTGCATTAAGTTCTTTAATGCCTTTATCACCATTTTCCCATATTTTAATTGCCTGGTCCATTTTTTCTAAACTTCTAAATCTTCTAAAGGTTGATATTAAAAGCTTACAATCTTCAGGTAGGTTTTCGGCTTTAATCGCTAAAGCATATGCCCTATCCCAATCATAATTCTTTTTTTCTAGTTCTAATCTTAATTCTCCACCAGCTTTGGGGACAATTATATGATTTTCATAATTTCTAAATTCTTTCTCATCATGACTTGAAGCGTAAAGAAACAAATGAACAACTGCATCTTTTTGGGCCTTAGAGTAATGCCCCTCTCCAGCAGTATAAGCCCTAAAACCGGAAAGCAAATTAAAACC
This sequence comes from uncultured Oligoflexia bacterium, assembly GCA_964596435.1. GTDB lineage: Bacteria > Bdellovibrionota > UBA1018 > UBA1018 > CAZQUK01 > CAZQUK01. The sequence continues at coordinate 28,230 of CAZQUK010000003.1, read as the reverse complement.
AAAGGTTGCAATAAATATTAATAAAACTGAATTAATAATAAAAAAAAGCAACAACACTTGATACTTGTTTTTTACAGATAAATCTTTTAGATATTTTTTAAACATTTATTCAAACCCCCTATCTGTTGCTATTTTCAACGAGGACTTATATGCAACAATACTTCACAGTTTAAGCAAGATAATATTTTACTTGCAAAAGTGCCTTGGACTTTACCTTCACAAAAGGTTCCAGCAACAGCCCAGCACATACGTCCAGCCATTTGCCCATCGTTATAACCACTGCAAGATGCTTCAACCGACGCCCTACGCACGCCAAGTTCTTTAACATTACTGCCGCCAGCTTCCCTTCCGCACTTTTTTATATCCCAACAATTTAATTTTTTTGTTTTTGCGTTATTACCCATTTAATTTATACCTTTAACTTTTGCCTATAATTTAAGCCTTAACAAGTGGCAAAATTATTGTAAATTTAGTGCCTTCTCCAACTTTAGATTCAAGCTTTATTTCACCCTTCATGCTTTGAACTATTTGAAAAGAAATAGACATTCCTAGCCCCGTGCCTTTACCAACAGGTTTAGTAGTAAAAAAAGAATCAAAGATTTTTTTTAAGTTTTCTTGGGGAATTCCACAACCATTATCGGAAATTTCAAGTACAAGATTGTCTCCACTATTTTCAGTTTTAAATTTAATGACACCGCCATTTTTTTCACCAACTGCGTCTTTAGCATTTGATAGAAAATTCATAATTACTTGTTGAACTTTTCCAACATTTCCAAAAACTTCATCCCTTTTGGCATTAAGTTCTGCCTCAACCATAATCCCAGCATTTTTATATATATTTCCAATAAGCTGTATTGATTCAGTAATGGGTTTGTGTAAATTAAACTGATCATTATGCTCAGTGTCGGCACGCGCATAAACCCTAAGGCCATTTACAATATCACGAATTCTTACAACCGATTTACAAATTTTTTCAATATTTTCTGGAACGTCCAGGTTATCTGTTACATATTTCTTTTTAATTAACTTAATGCCCAAATCAATAATTTGCAGTGGCGTATTGATTTCGTGTGCAATTCCCGCTGAAAGTTCACCAATTGATGCGAGTTTTGAGGTAAGCATATTTTGTGTTTGAGCATCTTTTAATTTGTTTCGCATCTTTATCTGTTTAACGGCACGCTTTACGATTAACTCAAGTTGATCGTCCTCAAAGGGCTTTTCTAAAAAATCAAAAGCACCAGTTTTTACAGCATCAATTGCAGTTTGTTTATCCCCATGCCCCGTAACAAGTACCACAAGTACTTCAGGGTGAAGGTCAGTAATTTTTTGCAAAAGGACTAATCCATCTTCGCCAGGCATTTTTATATCTGAAACCACTACATCAATGGCTTCTTTACTAAGCACTTCAAGCACTTCTTTTGTAGACGCAGCCTCTTTAATAACATAATCACGGTTAAGAATTGAGGTCATAAGTTCTCTGGCCATCGGCTCATCGTCAACAACAAGAATTTCACGAACAACTTCTTTTAGAGAAATCTTTCTTTCTAGGTCTTCAATTTTTTCTTTTGATTTTTTATTTAATGCAACTTTTTGAGTCAGGTTGTTCACAACTTGAACAACCTCAATTACATCAAACGGTTTTTTTAGAACAAGAATTCTATCTGTTTGGCCAAACTTATTAAATATGTCTTTTTCATTATAATCAGTAAATGCTGTGCAAATTACTATCTGTATTTCATTATCAACAGCCCAAATGTGCTCAATTGTTTTCATTCCATCCCAACCGGGCGGCATACGCATATCAACAAATGCCAAATGGTAAGGGAGACCACCATTTACAGCTTTTTTTACCAGCTCAAAACCTGCTTCACCCTGTAATGCTGAATCAATATGGTAATTGTCTTTTTTTATAAGCCCTTTATCTTCATTAAGAAGTATATTTTCAAGCTCACGGGTTTTTGCGCTTTCATCGCCATGAATTAAAATCTTTTTTAGATCATCGTGGATAGACTGTTGATCATCAATAATTATTATGCGTGTAATATCATCGTTGTTTTTTGTCATAATTTATGCCTCTAATTAGTAAATTTTCTATAGTAAATACCTTATTCCTTAATGGGTTCTTTGTTTTTATCTAGCGGAAGTTTAATTATATACTTGGCACCTTTTTTTTCTTCTGACTCACACTCAATTGTTCCATTATGTTCTTTAATTATTCCATGGCTAATTGACATTCCAAGCCCCGTGCCCTTTCCAACTTCTTTTGTTGTAAAAAATGGATCAAAAACCTTATCAAGTATCTCTGACTTAATGCCAGCGCCATCGTCTGAAAATTCA
>CAZQUK010000003.1:0-25883 GCA_964596435.1 uncultured Oligoflexia bacterium | reverse complement strand
AACAACAACAAAACCTTTTTCAACCTTAGAAGAAACTGTAATAGTCCCCCCTTCACGCCTGTTATTAGAATCTATTGCATCCCGAGCATTAGTAAGTAAGTTTACAAAAACCTGCTCTAAGCGGTTAGGATCGCCACTAATAAATGGATTCTTGTCACATAATGTTTTTTTGACCATTATGCTATGCAAGCGCAACTGTTCTTCTAGAAGTATAAAAGATTTATCTATTACCTCGTTAATATTAACGGGTTTAAAATCCTTTTCGGCTTGACGCGAAAATTCACGCATGTGGGTAATAATTTTTTTCATCCGCTCGCAAGCTTCATCTACATTATTAATATATTTTTTTACTTTTTCTGAAATTGCAACTCCTTCATTACCGAGCTCAACCTCAATTCTTTTATTAAAACCCTTTATAAAATGCAGTGGGTTATTTAACTCATGCCCAACACCACTTGAAAGCTCACCAAGAGAGGCAAGCTTTGCAGCCTGTACAAGCTGCGACTGCTTATCTTTAAGCTCGCGGACTAGCCTTGAATCTCGCTCATCCTTAGCCACTAAAATAATGCCTTGCAATTTTTCGTTTCTATCATGAAGCGGGTTACCAGAAATTAAAACAGGAATTAATTCTCCATTTTTAGTTTTATAATGCGCACTTTGTTCTTTTAGCCTTTGTTTTTCAATAAGGGTGCAAACCATGGAAAAGTTTGAAACATCGCTTTTTCCATCTAGAATTTCGTTTATGTTTTTGTCTAACAAGTCAGCCGCGTTAAAGCCTAAAAGTTTTTCAGTGGCCTGGTTTACTGTTTTAATAACACCTTCAGCATCAACTACAACTAAAGCGTCGGTTAAGGATTTTAATATGCTATCAATGTAGTTATTGGTTTTTTCTAGTGTATGTAAATACTCATCAAGTTTTAATTGGAGCTTTTGTTTTTCAATTGCCCTTTTTATATCTATTTCAAGTTCATCATACTCCACTGGTTTTTGAAGGTAGCTAAAGGCACCGGCTTTAAGTGCCTGAATGGCTGTATCGATGCCACCGTGGCCCGTCATCATAATAATTTCTGCATTATTATTTTCTTCTTTTATTTTTTTTAGAACCTCAATGCCATCCATTCCTGGCATTTTAATGTCTGATAATACAACGTCAGGTTTTTCTTTTTTAAAAATCTCTATTCCAAGTTCACCGTCTTGTGCTGTATAGACTTCATAATCGTCCATTTCTAAAAGCTTTTTTAGCCGTTCACGAATCATGCTCTCATCATCAATAATTAATACTTTTACAATACTCATTATGCCACCAATAAGCTTACCTTCATGGTAGCGCCCTTTCCTTCTTCGCTTTCAATTTCAATTTTGCCGTTATGCCCCTCAATGATCCCATAACTTATAGACAAACCAAGGCCCGAACCCTTGCCAACTTCTTTAGTTGTAAAAAATGGTTCAAATATTCTTTTCTTTTTCTCCTCAGAAATGCCCATTCCGTTATCGGTTACAATAACCTGAACCATTTTAGATTCTACATCAAAACGGGTTGTAAAACTTAGTGATTTTTCAAACTTTTTCTCTATAATTTTTCCCTCTGAAATAAGTTTTGCTTTTTCTTCAATAGAATCTCTGGCGTTTGAAATAAAATTAATCCAAACTTGCTCTAACTGGTTTGGCTCTCCTTTTATTTTTGGCAAATTCTCATCCAGTTTATTTACGACATTAACTTCATGTAATCTTAATTGGGCGCTCATAAGGCTAAAGGCTGACTCAATTGTATCGTTAACATTTATTTCTGTAAATTTTAGAGCGTCTTGACGTGCAAATATTCTAATATGTTGAATAATTTTTGACATTCTTTTAACAGATGTATCAATATCAATTAAACCAGATTTAATTTCCTCTTCGGTTAATTTTCCGCGCTCAAGCATTTTTGAAAACCCTTTAGAAACTAACGATATCCCACCAAGTGGCTGATTCATTTCGTGCGCAAGCCCTGCTGCCATTTCACCTAAAGTTGCAAGTTTTGAAGTTTGAAACAGTTGAACCTGAACCTGGTTTAGTTTTTTTGATCTTTCCTCAACCCTGCGCTCTAACTCTTCGTTCATTTTGGAAATGATTTCTGTTGAAATTTTAAGCTCCCGGTTTCTATATAACTCGTTCCTGTTAAGTTTTATGCGCTCTAAAGCTTTTGAAACGGAAATTAAAAGCTCATCAAGATCAAAAGGTTTAACAAGGTAATCAATGGCTCCAGCGCGCAGGGATTTAATAGCCAAATCCTGATCCTTGCGGCCCGTAACAACTATTCCTTCAATATCAGGATAAAGTTTTTTTATCTGCTTTAGTACCTCGATCCCATTCATATCGGCCATGTTAATATCGGTAAGAACAACATCAACTTTGTTGTTCTTAATAATGCTAATACCTTCTTTGCCACTAAGGGCTCCAAAGACCTGAAAGCCCTCATTTTCTAGAAACCTAGTTAAGTGCTTTACAATATCCTGCTCGTCATCAATGACTAAAAGAGTATTTTTATAGCCAAGCTCTTCATTGTGCGATAACTTTTCCTGTGCCCTACCTAAGGCTGCATGCAGGTCCTTAATATTTAGTGGTTTTTCAATGTAATCTATAGCACCCCACCTTAAAGATTTAATTGCAAGATCCTGGTTACCAAAACCTGTTACAATTATTACTTCACAATCGGGTTTTTCAGCTTTTACTTTTTTTAGAATTTCTAGCCCATCCATGTCTGGAAGGCCCACATCTAATAAGATTATATCAATCTGCTCTTGTTGAAATATTTTAAGAGCATGCATGCCATCTTTTGCAATTACAGTATCAAAAAAGTTCCTTTTTAGTTCTTTTTCTAACTGTTCGCGCATAAGCGTGTCGTCGTCAACAATGAGAACTTATTTGTAACGTTCTCCCCTTAAGGCCACAACCACCGCTGTTTCAGCTTTATTTTCTAATAAAACCTTAATCTTAGAAAAAAGTATATACCCATGCGTGCTTTCTTTAATTTTAAGTATTTTTCCGGGCACAATTTCTTCAATTTTGCTATCATTAATGTCTTCAGTTACAGCACTTTCATTCAAACAATTAATGGCCTTCTTCATTGAATTAAGTGAAATATTATTAATTCCAAATCCAGCCAAAGTTTTAACAAATTCTTCATTCAGTTCTGTAATCGCTGGGTTAATATTGTGTGATATTTTATTATTCATATAGTTAATTTTAAAATTCTTACTCACAACAAAAAAAGTTATTAGAAGTTCATCAATAAACTTTTTTGCATAATTTATTGTTTCTTTTTCAAGCGGTTTACTTAGATCAATAATAATTTCCTGGTTTGCGGTAACGCTTGCAAGCATTTCGTGTGTTAATTGAAGCTCACGGTTACGGTAACGTAAACTTCTAGTAAGACTTAACTTTTCAAGGGCGCGCTCAACATTTAATATTAAATGATCAAGATCCACGGGTTTTTTTAGGTAATTCAAAGCACCACATCTTAAAGCATTTATTGCGGTTTCTTCTTCACCAAAACCGGTTAATATTATGGCTTCAAAATTTTCTCCATTACTGGATTTTCGCATCTTTTCTAAGGCTTGAACGCCATTTAATTTTGGCATATTTATGTCTAGTAATACAACATCTATAGTTTGCTTATCAAACTCGTCCACCGCTTCTTGCCCGTCTTTAGCTTCATAAACACGCCATTTTTCTTTTTCAAGCACTCGTTTAAGCCTCACTCTTGTGTCTTCGTCGTCCTCAGCAATAAGAATGCCTGGGTAAAACGGATATTTTTTTGTATGTTCTAGCTTTTCTTTTGCTCTGCCAAGCGCAAGGCTTAGTTTATCAAGGTCAATGGGTTTTTTAATATAATCAAGCGCACCTTCACGTAAAACAGTGATAATTGTTTCAAGCTCTCCAAAACCTGTAACCATAATTACATGTGTGTCAGGCGCCATTCTTTTAATTCTGTGCAAAACTTCAAGGCCATCAACTTCTGGCATGTTAATATCGGTAATAACAATATCTGGCCTTTCTTTTTCAAAAACTTCAAGTCCCTTTTTGCCATCTTCTGCGACAATTACTTCAAAGCCCTCTCTGCTTATTGCTTTTGAGAGTTGTTTTTTTGCGCTATCATCGTCTTCAAGTAGTAGTACTTTGTATTTTCCCATTTTTTTCTCCTTTTTATTTACTAAAATTTTTAACCTTCACATACGGCTGGAATAATAATTCTAAAAACCGTAAAAGAATTTTCTTCGCTATCAAGCTCAATCTTGCCCTTGTGTTCTGCAATAATTTTTGTTGAAATTGAAAGCCCTAAACCAGTACCCTCACCCTGTTTCCGGGTAGTAAAAAACGGATTAAAGATTTTTTCTTTAATTTTATCTGGTATTCCTGGTCCGTTATCTTGTATTTCAACTACAACCATATCTTCTTTTCTATAGCTTTTAATTGTAATACATTTTGCGCCTTCTTTTGTGCACTTTTCAAGCGCAAGTCTTGCATTGGTAACAATGTTTAGGAAAACTTGCTCAAGCCTTATAGGGTCACACAAAATTGGTGGTAAATTAGGATCAAGCTCTTGCACAAGTTCTATTTGATGAGTTTTTAATTGGGCACCTATAAATTTAAGTGCTGATTCAACAACAGTATTTATTACTCTTTTTACTTTTTCCTCACTCGAATCCGTATTACGCGAAAACAAGCGCATGTGGTCAATAATTTCCCTTGCCTTATTTACCTGTTCTAAAATATCTGGAAAGTCTTTTTCGATATCCTCTAGTGTATAGCGGCCCTTTGCCATTTCTCTTTGTGCCGACTGACTAATAATTTTCATTACATTAAGTGGCTGGTTTAACTCGTGACAAACACCTGCTGTTAACTCACCAATTGCTGTAAGTTTTTCTGATTGAACTAACTGTGAAGTTGCGTCTTTTAGCTCTGATTTAATTTCATCTTCGATTATTTTTCGGTCTGTAATGTCACTTGCAACGCACACAAAACCTGTAATTGCATTATTTTTATCTAGCATTTTTGAAATTGAAAATAGTACTGGAATTTTTTCGCCAGTTTTTGTTAAAAACACTTTATCCGCTTGGTCAATACTGTCTTCTTCTGTCCTATTAAGTATGATTGCTTTAACTTTTCCAACATCAATAAGAATTTTTTCTAAATCCGCACCTAAAAGCTCTTCTTGAGTAAAACCCAAAGTTTTATTAATTGATGGGTTAATCATATTAATAGTACCGTCAGGATTTAGTACTACAACCATTTCTGACATAACGCGCAGAATATTTACAACAAATGCGCGGGCCTCTTCTGATTCTGCTTTTTGTTTTTCTAAGTCATCCATAAGGTTCATGAATGCTTCTTGGCTTTCTTCTAGCTTTACGGTTTTTTCTTGCAAATCTTCCATGATGCTTAAATAAACATTATTTGCAGCTTCTAAGTTTTCTACCTGGTCTGAGGAGCTTTGTGTTAGGTCTTCTATTTGGTCAGAGGCGCTTTGTTCTTGGGTGGCTTGGGATTGGACTTCTTCCGCAACTTCGGTTTGCGTATCTTCTGTGCTGTTTTCTTCATCAGCACTTTGATTGCAAGCAAGAACTTCTGCGTGATTATATATTTTTTCTTCAAATTTAATCATTCTGCAAACTACCCTTTCTTTTCGTCTTTTCCATTTTTACTTGCCTTTTATTTAATCTTTTTTACCATCTTCTTTGGTTTTACTTGGAAGTAGTATTCTAAAAGTTGAACCCACACACTCTTCTGACTCAAACTCAACTTCTCCTCCAAGAGCTGTGATATTATTTTTCACAATAGAAAGCCCAAGGCCAATACTCCCGGTTTTTTGCCACGTGGTATAAAAAGCTTCAAAAACTTTTTTGCTAGCTTCTTTTGCTATTCCTATGCCTGTATCATTTATTTCAATTACTATTTTATTTTCTTTTACATAGGTTTTAACTTCAATTTTTTTATTTGTTTTGTTGTCTTCTTGAACAGCTTTTCTGGCATTTACTACCAAGTTAAAAACTGACTGCTCAAGATTTACTTGACTGCAATTAATTGTTGGAAGATTTTGATCAACGCTTATATCAAGATTTATATTGTGCGCTTTTAACTGCGCAGTAAAAAAGCCTAAGAGGGTTTGTACTAGAAGGTTTATATCTGTTTTTTCAATAATCTCATCACGTTTGCTACTTCGTGCTCGTGCGCCAAGGTGGTCAAGAATTTTCTCAGTCCTTTTTAGCTGTGCCATTATATCGGGATAGTCCTGCTTACTATCCTCAACTGTATAGCGCCCGCGTTCAATTTCTTTTACACCTGACTGGCAAATAATTTTTATTACATTCAAGGGCTGCTTGAGTTCATGGATTATGCCAGAAATCTGGTCACCAAGGGCAGATAATTTTCCTAAACGCGCCAAAGTTTCGTTATCAAACGTCGCAGAGTTAGTGTCAGATTCTAGACTGGAGACTTGTGCTTGTTTTTCGCTCACTATAAAGCCTCCTCAATTTGTTGTATTAAGTTTTTATCAAACACCTGAAGTCCACCTTCTGGTTCTTTTTTAAATGTCTGAATATGGAATTTTATATTTGTATTTTTTGTGTTTACTATTTTAAGAGCCAATCTATCTGCAATGGAAACAATCTTTGCCAAATATGTTTTTTCCACGTTTGAAATCCCAAGCGGAAACCCGACCCCAAGTGCGTTTTCGTGGTGCTCCATAACGATCCTAAGCACGTTATCAGTAATTAATATTACTTTTAACGCCTTATTAAGTATTTGTATTCCAAGTTCTGGATGTTTTTCGAATTCTTTTGCTTCTTTCTCTGAGAAACTTTCAAGCCCCAAATATTTTTCCATAATGTTTTTTGGAATTTCACAAAGTCCAATGTCATGCAACAAACCGCCTACTGATAATTCAGTTAAAGTCTTTTTTTCATTAAGCCCCAGAATCATTCCTAAAATAACAGAAAGAGAACTCACTGTTAGAGAATGATTTACAAGTGTTGATTTATCAGCAAGAAATTGTTTTAAGTTGTCATATATCGAAGATATTTTTTTATCACCAAGCTCAGTTATAATTACTTTAGAAAGTTCAATACAGTTATTTGTCCAGGCAACGGCATCTTTGTCTCTACTAATTGCGTTTACATTTTCAAATATTCTTTTTGCCTCGGTTTTTATTATTTGTGCCCTTGCTTCGTTGTTATCTTTATTTTCTTCTAATTTTCGGCGAATAGACTGGCCAATAAATTCATGGTATTTTTGTAAATCATTTTCATGAATAAATAATTCCTTAATTTTTCTAAATTCAAAACTTGAAACGAGATCAGCCTTAAGCTCGCACTCGGCCCTCAAGTACCTGACGTATTTACGATTGATGGGCATATACAAAAAAAGATCAAAGCCCAATATCTGATTAGGTATAATATCGTAAATTTTTATTGGTAAATAACCTGGGTTTTCAGTTAACACATTGCTCCTTCCCAAATACAGGCCGCTTCTTGAAATACAGGCACTTCTTGAAATACAGGCCGCCTACGTATTTACATTTAATATTTTTTTCTATTTATCCCAGTTGTAAAATCGGAATTTTATTAATAACTCTGAAGGATTAATGAGTTTTGTTCATTAAAACTTATGGGGTAATGTGTCAGGAAAACTTTGTGTGCTTGCGCCTCGTATAATGGCGCACACGATGCTCACTTACAAAAAAAATTAGCAAAAATTTCAAAAACGTGTGTGAGCCAATAATGCGCAGCTTGTAAAAACAAACAACAAATAACTCCATATTATCTCTTTCTTTTTTTTGGAATTGAGAAGAAATTAGTGTGTGATGTATTATCAACACCAAGGCTGCTTTGCACCTCTTGGCATAATCTTGGTTATTTTAGGAACTTTGGTAATTAAAGAACTCATGGCAAGGTTTTCTTTTGAACTAGGTAACATTATTGATTCAAAGGCCCTTAAGACAGACGCACCGCACCGCCGGAGTGATGTTTTTACAACCGCTTTGGTTATTGTCGCACTCATTTTTTCACGTTTTGACCACAACCGGGTTGATGGTGTCATGGGGTATACGCATTTAGATGAAGGAAAAAAATAGAATGCCCCTTGTAGGGAAAAAAATAATACTAATTACGTTTCTTTTTTTATTTTTTCAATCAATACAAACCACCGTATATACAGTAATGATGATTTTAGGGAGTATGTTATTAAAGACAAACACCCTGAATTAGAGAACATAGATTTTACAATTGATGATTCAAATTTTAAATTTAATTTTTTTGGTGTTTTTCTTGCGGCCCACATACTATCTATTGCTGCCTATTTTGTTCTTTATCTCTACATGACATGAGTAATGTTGTCACCCACACACAAGTAGGGCAATCCTTAGACATAACAAAATATGAATAAGTATTTTTTTAATTGAGGCCGCCTGATATGTACAAACCTTTTAAATAGGTAACACTTTAGATAGGTAACACTTTAAACCGGGAACATAGGTAACACTTATTTTGCTTTTCGGTTATTTTTTAATTTTTATATTGACAATGTTTTACTTCAAAATCTTTTTTGCGATTTGTTTTTTTATATGGTGTTTTAAAGTGGGCCCAGGCGGCTGCTTAGGCTGTATTTTAAGCGTTTTTTCTAACAAATTCCACTTACCACGAGCTTATTTTTTTTGTGCGTTTATGGCGCATTCTTGTACGTTTTTTTGAGCTTTAAAAAGTCATGGTATAGGTAAACACAAAGGAGTTAATTATGAACAACCAAATTATTTATATTCATAAAGCTGCGCTTGAACGGTCCCGTGATTATAAACACGCGGAATGTGCACTGATTGATATTATAATTAAAGTAGATCAGAACAAAGTTTATAGACACTATGCTTATAAAAGTCTTTTTGATTACGTCACGCGCTATCTTGGTTTATCAGAGGCCGTGGCATTTAATTTTATTACAGTATCAAGAAAATCTGTGCTGGTACCTGAGTTAAGGCAGGCAATAAATAATGGGGAAATCACACTTACAAAGGCCAGAAAAATCACACCTGTTATTACACCACAGAATCAAACCACGTGGTTAGATATGGCCAAGAACTTACCTCAACCACAGTTTGAAAAAGAACTTGCAAAAGCCAATCCAAAATTAGCAACCTTAGAGCGCGTAACGTATAAAACCGAACGACGCCTAAGTGTTAGTTTTGGGGTTGAAGAAGAGGTGTATGAAAAATTTAAGAAAGTAAAAGACATTGTGTCCCAAAAAAAACGACACTCTGCCGGCCTTGAAGAAGTGTTTGAAGAAATGGTAACTTTATATTTAGAAAAACATGATCCGCTTGAAAAGGCAAAACGTGCAAAGTGTAGGGCTGAAAAAGGGGAACAAGTAACGGACGGAAAAATGGCGAATTTTAAAATGACGCTCGAGAAAATGAAGGATGTTGAAATTGAAGACTTGAAAAGAGAGAGCGCGGAGAAAACGCTTGAGTTGTCGCCTAAGCCAGGACTTAATTTAGAATCAAAGCTGGAACTTGGTCAAGCGCCGAAACAAACATCAGCACAAACACCCGACCAAAAAGCCCATCCATCGCCTGTATTAAATACAGGCAAAGTTGCGGGTACAGGTTCAAGCTCCATGCGAATTAAAATTCCGGCACACATCAATCACGCATTAATGATCCGTGATCAAAACCAGTGCACACAAATAGATAAAAATGGAAAAAGGTGCGGCGACAAACGTTGGCTTGAGGTTCATCACATTAAACCAATAAAAAACGGTGGTACAAACACGCTTTCAAACTTGAAGCTTCTTTGTAGCGGGCATCATAAACTTGAGCATATGTAAAAGTAACTGCTCAGATTAATTCTAGTAAAGACACACATTAATGCACAGAGCCTTTTAAGCATATATAATTTTGTATTGGTCTTAATCTATCACATTGTTGTTCATATATTGAATTAATACGAATTTAGGTGAGTAATTACATTAAAAGAGTCAGGCCCTATCCACTCATTATTTTTAAAAAAATAATGGAATTTTTATTATTGGCCCACAAGTATAAGCGGCGCAATGAGACCGCCCTTCACTCTCACCATTAGCGCGCCACCCCCTTGCTCTCGCCCATAGTTATTGGCTCGTCGTCTCTCGTCGCTTGCGCGTCGCCCATCGCCATACACCATCGCCATACACCCCCGCCATTCGCCCTTCACCATTCACCCTTCACCCTCGCCGCTTGCGCGTCACCCCCAGCCTCCCGTTGTTGGCGCGATGCACAACAGCCTTTCAACGCATACTCAGGCTACATAAATTAAGATACCTAAACTTTGTACTTTTTTAAGGCGCAAATGTCCGCAAGGCGTTATAGAGAATCATAATTTTTTAAGAAATATACGCACGTAAAAATTGAAGCGTCTGTTTTTTTAATACGGTGTGCCTGCTTTTTTGAATAAAGCCCTTTTTCAGAATAGAGTGCGCACCTTACAACGTGATTAGGCCTTACAAAGGATGCCATGAGTACTTTAGCTGGATGGATATGGAACCCGATTCTTAGCATTATCTACATTGAGATAGGTATTCTATTTCTTATTTTGACAAGTGCCGTAGCGTGGCGAAAAAGTTTTAAAATTTTACGTTCTGTTTTTGGAAAAGATAAAGAAGAAAAATCTGAAAGCGGCAAAAATCAAATTTCACACACAAAAGCGCTTTTGTCGTCGATTGCCGCATGTGTTGGCGTTGGAAACCTTGCCGGCGTTGCAACAGCAATACACCTTGGTGGACCGGGCGCACTTTTCTGGATGTGGGTCTCAGCGCTTGTTGGAATGTCCTTTAGAATGACTTCCACATATATGGCGCTAAAACACCAGCCAGCCGATGTTAACGCCCAAACTTTTGCAACACCAATGGCTTATCTTGAAAAATACATGAAAGGCACCTGGGGCTGGATACCAACCGTTGTTGCAGGTCTAATTGTCATAAAGGGACTCATTACCGCAAATTTAATTCAGGCCAACTCTGTGGCCCACGCACTTCATGGACAGTTTGATTTTGCACATATTACAGTAGCAGTAGTGCTGGCTTTTTTTGTGGGAATTGTAATTATTGGCGGAGTTCAAAAAATTGTAACCATAAGCTCAAACCTTGCACCCTGGATGGTACTTATTTATGTGGCAACCGGGTTAGTAGTTCTTTTGTCGCACCCATTAGTAACGGCCAAGGCTCTGGGTCTGGTTTTTTACTATGCTTTTACTCCGTATTCTTTTGTTGGCGGCGCCATTGGATACACCGTGCTTCAAACAATGCAATTTGGAATTTCAAGAGGTATTTTTTCACACACATCAGGCATTGGTGTGAGTCCGTTTTTACAAGCGGCAAACAAAGATCATCCAGCAATTGGGGCGTTTATGGCCGCAGTAACACCTGCTATTGATACTTTGGTTGTTTGTTCAATCACAGGACTCGTACTTATTTCGGGCATGTACTGGAAAACCATAACAGGCGCCCAGTTAACTGTTGCCACCTTTGCGGCGGCACTTGGTAGACCGGGCCAGTTGATTGTATTTTCATGTCTTGTAATTTTTGCTTATACAACAATTATTAGTTACGCATACTTTTCAGAAAAAAGTTTTCTGTATCTTGGTGGGAAAAACGTCATGGCCTACAGATGGTTTTTTGTAATTGTAACTTTTATTGGCCCATTTTTCCCCGTGGCATTTGTCTGGTCATTAGGAGACGTGGTTATTGGATGCTTAATAATTTTTCATCTTCTGCCGTTAACTTCTATTCTACTCACAAATCTTAGGACCATGCGCTTTGATCTTGGCATATCTGACGGCAAAAAATTGGAATCAAGAAAGTAAAACATAACTTAACAGCCCAAAAGGGCAAGCGCGTGTTACATGAATGCATACGGCACCCCCTATCGTTAATATGCGACTCGGCTTAGTGCGGCGTGGTATTTTAGTTTTAGTGGCCCAGATGCGATTTGTCGTAATTACATGGCCTAAGCGCAATACGGTCTTGTAAAGTTGGCAGCCAGGTAGCGTCATAATAATTTAATAGAATCCAACCATCCACAACAACCCTTTGCGTTATGTAATACATTGAAATCGTTTGCATTGACCGAAAATATTACCCGACTTCAAATCTGAAGTGCAACACGTTTTAAAATAATTAAACCTAAACATTATATTTAGGTGCCTCACCGAGTCTTTCAAGGAGAGCATTAATCTCTTTTTTTTGTTTTATCATTTCAAGTTCTCTGCCAACCATGATCTTATTAAATCTCTCAAGATCAGATAACTTTTTTTGAAGGGTGGCTTGCGTTTCAATTAGTGCCTTCTCTTTGGCCATTAATTGCTGATTTGTTGCCCTAAGTTGCTGCTGGCTGGCTTTTGCCTGCTGTTCGCTGGCGCGTAGTTGCTGGTTTAGGGCCAAAAGTTCCGTGGCTTTATTCTTTTCTTTTTCACTTATTATTTCAAGCTCCTTGGTCCTTTCCTGTACACGGTCCTCAAGCTCCTGGTTTAATTCCTTAAGTTTTTTCTCAGCAGTTTTTTGTGCAAACTCTTTTTCTTCAAACTCGCCAATCATCATATTAATTCCAACAGCAAGCATACCAATGGTGTCATCTTTTGTTTTTATGGCTTGAACTTGGGTATTGCCACTTGAAACTTCTTGAATTACGGCCAACAAATCGGCCACGCGCTGTTTGTCTGATTTATCAATGTTCATAAAAAAACCGTAATGAATTAATTAGGACCAAGTGACTTCAATAATGCACGTGTCGTCACCATTTTTTACGCACTTGCTTTGAGTCAGCGTTATGTTTTTACCACCAAAAGCTTTTATCGCTCCAAAAACCACACCTTCGCTAAAGTGACAATCATAAATAGTCTTTTCTTCAATTGTTACGCTTCCTTCTTTTGCAGATAAAATTTTCCATTCACCGATCGATTCTCCGCGATTATATTGAGGATATGCAAATACAATGCTTTTTATTGCATCAAGCGGTGTTTTTACCCCCATCTCTTCAACTTTATCCTTTATAGTGTGATATATGCCTTTCCCGCAGGCTGTTAATTTTTCTTTTCCAGCGATATTTTCAACATAATTCATTAATGCAATCAATTTTTCTGCAGGATACCACTTATCAGGTTTTATTGATTCAACATATTCAAGCCATTCTTGATTTAAAAATGTTCTCATTAAATTACCAATAAGCATAAAATTCATTCCTAATACCTCTTTCATAGCTTCCTCCTCATATGCAAAAAAAATACACGCAAGTTTAAAATCTACCATAATGCTAGTGTGTCGCAAGAAAATAGTTTTTTTGAAATATAACCTTTGTCTCCAAACAAGCGCCCATTTAGGTTTTTACAAAGTGATTCCGCTGGCCGACGATCATCAACGTTGCCTTGTGTGAATTTTACACTGAGTAGCTCCCCCTTTTCATTTGTGGCGATATGGAGTTTGAATTGCTGCTGTTTTTTATTATATTTTCTTCCATTTTTGATCCACAATTTTTATGCCAAAATTGAGCTATAAAAACAATTGAAATTAATTACAAAGCGCATGCAAGAACGGTTAAATTGATAGTCGCAACGCTTCGCATTGCTGATTCGTACAAAAAAAATAAACTGGCATAAAACACATTGAAAAATCCAAGCTGGAATAGTATATGTGTATTTCATTTTAGCCATTTTTTTGGAGATTAAATAATATGTACAGTGTTCTTGGTGGGATCGTAGCTTTACTTCTTAGCATTTGGGGTTTCTATAAGTGGTGGTTCATTTTTGCTGATATTTTTAAGGGTCTAATACCGTTAATTCTTTTAATTTTTGGTATTATCGCGGTTGTTAATGGCGCAAAAAAGATGCGCGAAGAAGCTGATGTGGAATCAAAACCTGGCCCAAAAGACCGAAAAACAGCGGTTGAGGACGACGAATAAAAAGCTCTTGTATTAAAATTCATAAAGTTCAGATTTTAAATAAAACAAAATATTAACTACCCCACTCAGTGCGTGTAAACTAACAAAACAGCGATTGATGCTCCAGGTAAATCCAGTTTGATACAAGTGTTGTGGATTTATGCGGTTCGTGCCACTTCATTATTTATATATTTTTCTTGTCCCAATCTTAAAAAAATGGTGAAATTTTGATGATGTAGAGATAACAACGTCATTTTTATCAAGGGTGAAAAAATATGGAAAAAAAACTGTGGAGCAGTCTTGATATCCAAAAAATATTTCGTTTTGAAGAACGTGGTATGAGTCCAAATCTCATCTTAAACGCTGAGGAGTTATGCAAAATTCCAGAATCACAAATAATACAGCGTGGGCGTCAGAAAATACGCAATTGGCAGATTGAAGATCTTCCTGAAATTGGAAGTAATTTCGGATTTTTAAAAAAGCCCAATTCCCAGCACGTTATTTGCGTATATATTGCCAAAGGTGGCGTGCTAAAAACCACATTAACTTATTGTCTTGCCAGGATATTAGCGCTCAATGGAATAAAAACGCTTATTGTTGGTCTTGATATTCAGTGTTCTATAACAGAGCTTGCACTTCCTGAAAGGGAGATTGCCTCGCTTGAAGAAGCGGATGATCCCTATTTGGGACTCTATCATTTTTTATTTGAAAACGCCCCACTTGATGATGTTATTAGAAAAACATCTCTTCCAACACTTGATGTTCTTCCAGAAACGGTAGAGCTTAATGTTTTAGAAAAAAAGCTTCGTTATGAAATGCGCCGTGAGTACGTTCTTCAGGACAGACTAATGCCGCATCTTGGTGTCTATGATGTGGTGATATTTGATAACAGCCCAAGTTGGAACCAGCTTATTGAAAATGCGCTTGTTGTTTCAAATACGGTTTTATCGCCAGCAGGTTGTGATCTTGGAACCTATCGCACGCTTCAGATAAATCTAGGCAGTTTGCGGGAGTTTCAAGAGTCCATGAAAATTAATTGGGACAATTTTTTAATCGTTCCAACACTTTTAGAAAGGACAAAACTTTCCCAGCAAATCTATGAGGCCTACTTAAAACAGTACGGTGACATTGTTTTACCTAAATCCATAAGGCGCGCAGTGAAGGGCCAAGAAGCTCTTGTACTAAAGCAAAGCCCTATTGAGTATGATCCAGCATCAGCGCTTGCTAAGGAATATTTTGAGGTTACAAAATCAATTTGGGATGATGTTTTGGGTATAGAAGCAGAGACCTTGGCTGATGAACTCAAAACAAAAAAGAACGCAACTGAAAAAATGAAGTCGGAGGTGTTAAATGGCATTAGGATTTAACCCTTTTGATCGTGACAAGGCAGCACCAGCACCTAAATCGAAAAAGAAATATTCTCGTTTAAGGGTTTTTGATGTGCCAGATAGCCAGCGAGCATCAAAAATTCCAGATGTTTCAAAAACACATACTGCTCCAAAATTGTCAAAAGCAATTGTTCCGCATGATTTATTTTCGCTAACACCTCATGAACTTGTTCTTAGTGCAATAAAACCATCCAAGCGTGGCGACACCATAATTGTTAGGTTTTTTAATCCAACAGACAAAGTGTGTCAGGCAGAACTTAATTTTAGCGTTAAGGGCCCCAAAGAAGCATGGCTTGTAAATTTATCGGAGGGTAGGCTTCTAACCCTTTTTGTAGAAAACGGAAATATTGCGCTCCCGGTAGCGTCACAGAATATTTTGAGTTTAGAGCTTTTGTTTTAAGTTTGAAAAAGGAAACAATATGAATATTCTTATAATCAATAAAGACGTAGAGCTTTGTAATATATTATCTTTTGTTCTTGAAAATAAATTTTGTGCGTCTGTTATTACAACCGCATCCGCTGGGGACGCAATCACAACACTTTTAGACGGGGAAAAAGAAATTAATCTAATTATATGTGATGACAGTGATGATAATTTCAGTTTCTTTAAAT
This sequence comes from uncultured Oligoflexia bacterium, assembly GCA_964596435.1. Taxonomy (GTDB): domain Bacteria; phylum Bdellovibrionota; class UBA1018; order UBA1018; family CAZQUK01; genus CAZQUK01. The sequence goes on along the minus strand of CAZQUK010000003.1, from coordinate 9,950 downwards.
ACATTCTGTCCTCTGGTTTACAAACCCCATGTATAATTCTGAGCCAAGATAAAAACGATAATGTATCCAGTAAAATTAACATAAACATATTGGGTGTCGTAGGTTATACAAATATGCTCATTGAGCTTGAAAAAATATTAGCAAGTGCAATTAAAAGCGGAAGTTTATTAAATCAAAACGATGATAGCAGTGAATACTGTCGTATTAGGGCAGAGCTTTTGATACGTTTTGTTCCGCTCAAGTCTGATGTTTTTATTAGGCTTTCAAAGGCAAAATTTGTTAAATTATTTCAGACTGGAGATTCCTTTCATCCATATGAACTCGAAAAATATTTAAAGAAAAAAAAGATTGAGTATTTGTATTTAAAGAAAGCAGACACCGCAGAATTACTTGAAAAGTTTAATAAAGATATAGATATATTACTTAAAAGCGATATTGATGATGACAAAATTCACGAAATCAGCACAATACTACATGAATCTGTTCAGCAATTAGGGCACCAGCTTGGGTTTACAAAAGAAGTTCTTGAAATAGGTGCTAAAAGTATTCAGGTTTCAATAAAATCAATGAAACAAAATCCCACTTTAAATGCTGTATTAAACAGGCTTAAGATAAATAAAGAAAAATATATTTCATCCCACAGCATGGCCTTGGCGCCAATTGCTTGTAGTCTTGCAACGGGCCTGAGTTGGATTTCTGAAACAACTTTAAGTAAATTAACTTTTGCAGCATTTTTTCATGATTTTACTTTGCTTAATAACGGACTTGCAGCAGTGGCATCGCTTAAGGAGCTTGAAGAAAAAAGCATTAGGTTTAGTAATAAAGAAATTCAGGATTATAAAATACACCCAATTGCAGCTCAAGATGTTCTGTCAAGGTTTAATGAAATTCCACCAGATGTTGATACCATTATTGCTCAACACCACGAAAAACCCGATGGTTCGGGGTTCCCGCGCGGTATTACGGCAACGCAATTTGCGCCACTTTCAATTGTTTTTGTTGTGGCCCATGATGTTATTGATTACATTTTTGAGCATGATGGTAAATTTGATGCCGTCGATTTTGTAAACTCAAAAAGGTCAAGTTACAGTAAATCTAGAAAGTTTAAAAATGTAAGAGATGCTATTCACAAACTTGATGACACCGTTGAAGTTGATGACGATACTCAGGTTGATGAAACCGTTTCAGGAACAAAAGATAAACCATTGCCAGCAGACTCGAGCAATCAAACCGCTACTGGGACAGAGACAATAGAAGCAGTAGTGCTTCCAGCCAAACAAAATGGGACTGACAAAAAAACCCTCCAAAATAAAGCAGAAAATAAAGGGAAAATCGAAAAAAAAGAACCCTCAGATAAAAAAGAAAACTCAAAAAATGCTGTTCCCATAAAAAAACAAAACGATTCATCAAAATAACTCTATGTTAAAAAAAATGGTTCCGAGGCTAATTGGTTTTTTTTACTTTTTTAGTCTCACTTTGGCGCTTGCGTCCCCGAAAAATGATGTGATAATCTTTTTTGATCAGTCGGGTTCTGTGAATCTTTACGATTCAAAAACCATTGCCAAAGCATGGTTAATTTCCTTTATCAAAAATTTTCCAAAACCATATAGGGTAAGGTTTTTGGGCTTTGACGATAGAATTCATACACATTTGGAAATAATGACAGGTACTGATGTTAATTTTTCAAAACTAAAAAATAAGATTGAGGAAATTGAAACCAAAGGTTACACAACCGATCTTGAGCGTCCCTTTAAATACTTGACCGAAATAGATTCACTTGATTCAGTTGCTTCCATCCTTATAATTTCTGACGGAACACCTGAAGTTTTTGACAGAAAACTTGATTTTTTAAGTTGGCGCATTAGAGAAGATGTGCGTTATAAAGAACTATCAAATAGGTACAATGCGCTAAGAGCATCTGGTGCTGAACCCGGTAAAATTTATGACGAACTAGGTGTGGCTTTTCAAAAACAGAATATTCTTTTTATTGAAGATCAAATAAAGCGCTTAAAAGAAGTAATTGGAAAAAAATTAATTCTTTGGGATATATCTGGTGATTCTTATTATTTAAAACGCTGGGCCAAAATGTTCGGAAGTGAGTATGTTCCTGTCCTTAAGAAAAAGGAAAAAACTGAATTAAGCAACCTTGAAACTTCATTCAAATCAATGCTTAAAGAAACCAGTTGTATTTTGGAAGAGCCTCTTGCCAAGGACCACATTGAAGTAACTAAAGTAATTCTTTTAAAAGTTATCGAAGAAGAAAAAGTAAAACAGCCTAAAAAAGTAAAAGCCCAAAAAGAAAAAGAAGATTTTAAAAAAGCTGTGGCGGCTGAAAAAGAAGCTGCATTAGCAAAACAATTAGAATCAAAAAATGCCCAGATTCTAAAAGACGCTGAAAAATATAATATATTTTTCCTAAATGTTTTTCTTACCGTTTTAGCATTGCTTGGAGTGGGGCTTTTTATTTATTTGGTTATAGTGTTGGAAAAGAAGCTTTCAGGTCGAATGTTTCGAATTGATGTACAAAAAGCATTAAAAACAAATTTAATGAAGTACGCAGTACACGAAATATTGATTTTAATTAGAAGACTGATTCCGGAATATTTAATTCAATTAATTAAAAATTTTCATTATGATGCAATAAAATTAAGGACTAGGATCTTCAAAGAAAAATTTTCTTGGCTCAAAAAAGATAGAAGATTTCATCCACGCGTAAAGGTACCAGCCGGTACAATAACTGTTTATTGGACCAATAAAGACAAATCTGTGGGGCAGGGTGACGTTAAAAACATCTCAATTAAAAGCCTATTTTTTGATGCAAAGACCACGCGCGTGGACGCCGCGTCAATCGATAAAATAGTCTGTAACAATCAAAAATTAACCTTTGAAGTTACAGGTTCAAAAATAACAGACAAAAGAATGACAGGAAACGTTGTGCTTCTTCATAAATTTAGGGACAATAATAAAGACTGGATGAAATGGATTGAGCTTATTTCGCGGATTGATAAATAATGAGAGCAACAAACATATTTTACAATCATCATCATACTTACCAGACCTACCCCATTGTAAAAGTTTCGGGAAAGACCGTTGGATTTGTTGTTTGCGGCGTTAAGGGTGGCTTAAGTAAGATTTATAATTTCTTCGGTCGACTTTTTAAGAAAAACAAAAAAGGACAATTTTATCATTTTGACCTTAATAGAAGCCAAAATGTACATGTGCGTATGTCAGTTGCGGAGATGAGTTACCCTGTAAGTGATGAGCTTGATGCTTTAAGATTTGAGCTTGAAAATACAAAAGCTGAGTATGAGTCACACATTAAACATCAAGAACGAAGGTACACATCTACCATAACAGAGCTTGAAAAGAAGCTTCAAAAAGAAAAAGCAAATTTAACTAATAGAAAATTAAATAAACATCGTGATGAACCTGTAAAACCACGTAATGAACCAATAAAACCAATAGTTGTTATTCCCAAAGCACAAATCAACGAAGAAATTAACTCTATTCGCAACGCAAAGCTCATGGAAATGGAACGCGAGCTTAAAAACGAAAAATCAAAGGCCATTAGGGATTTAGAGGTTTGGGCTTCTTCCATAAAAGATCAGGTAATTGCGGCTAAAAAGGGTATTCTTGAAGAGGAGCTAAACGCTGAGATACAAGTTAAAAGAGAAAAAAGACTTAGCGACCTTGAGGCCGAACTTAGAATTGAAGCCAAACGGCGAAAAAAATTTTTAGATGAATGGATGAACGAACAAAAACAAAAAACCCTTGAAAACTACCAAATTGGTGAGGAAATCGATAGTGAGCGGAGCCGTGCCATTCAAGATATTTTTGAGTGGGGCGAAAGGGAAAAAGAAAGACTTCAAAATCGTTTTGAGAGTGAATATGAACGAACACTGGAAGAACTCAAGGATGAACTTAAGAAAAATATTCACAAAGAGTTTTCAGAAATTCACCAATTCTTTTATGATTTCATAAAAGAAAAGCAATCAATGGCCGAGCATGATCTTAAGAGCTTTCTTGATAAAAAAATTGCCAATATTGTTAATTCAATTGTTGCAAAAGCTAAACCTAAATAATTATTTAAACTTAAGGGAAATAAAGATGGAAAAAGAAGACAAATTATTTGATGTACAAACAGGGGAAATTAAAGTTTGTGGTAACGAATGTGTATTAAAATCAGGAGCAATAGGGTCGTGTGTTGTGGTCGTAGCATATGATACGCATAAAAAATTAGGTGGTGTTGCGCATATTATGCTCCCAGGCAAATCACGGCCCCTCAAAGAAGGCAATACTGTGACGCCCGTGCAATGCAAAGGGGCCAAAGCCTCAGACATCGATATAGAAAAAACCAGATACGCTGTTGATGCTATTGATTATTTGGCACAAAAAATTCAAGAAATGGGCTCAAAACTGGAAAATCTGGAAGTATGTCTTATTGGTGGGGCCAACGTTCTTAAAAGAGAAGGCGATACAATTGGACGCGATAACATATTGTCTGTAAAAAAATTATTAAACTTAAAAAATATTAAAATTGTGGCCGAATCACTTGGTGGAACCGAAAGAAGGAGCATGAGCCTTGAGGTAAGTACAGGTACCGTGAGGTTTACACAAGGGGATGGTAAAGAAACCGTTCTTTGGCCTAAAGCTGATAAGGAGCCAGAAGTAGACCAGCAAGATCCACAGTAAAATTAGAACTGCACACGCGCTTGCCCATGGGCAGCTATAGTAAGATTAATGTTTAGTTTTTGTTTTCAATTTCAAGCGCCAGCTTTTTTATAAGTCTTGAATTTGGCGAATTAGGCTCAAGCGCCACAAATGGGGTAATTTTATTTATTGATTTTTGAATTTCATCACTTTGTGGAAGTGTTTTAAGAACATTGCAATCCATATCTAAATATTCTTTAACAATTGTTTTTAGCCTTTGAATAATTAGCATGTCGCTTTTGTTGTTAATAAGGTTACCTAAAATACTGAAGTTTTGTTTTTCAACAAGCTTTTTATATTCGATTTTTGCCTCATGGTTTGCCGGTAAACTGCTAATGAGCTTATGAAAATTTATCGGGTCATTTCCAGCCTCGGTTAAACTACCAGCAAGAACCTCGTTGTTTTTTAGATCAAAAAACAGTGCAGCCTTTATAAAACTATATGCATTTTGAAGTGAAGTAAGCTGTGGGGTGGCAACAATAATTTTATCCTCAGCAATATTGTATAGATCAAGTGTGTTATCTCCAATTCCAGCTCCTAAATCAATTACTACATAATCAAAATCAAGCATCATGATTTCGTTAATTAATCGCTCTTTATTTTCGGTGTTATTAAGAGTTCCGTCCACCTTGTTGGATGCACCACTAATGAGACTTAGGTTTGGGTAGTTCGTGGGTATTATTATATTGCTAAGACTCATGCCTTTAGTTAAATAATCATCAAGTGATTTAGAGGGGGTTATAATTCCAAACAAAGTATGACAGTTGGCATTACCAAAGTCCCCGTCAAATACAACTACCTTTTTTTTCATTTGAGATAGCGCGAGAGCTATGTTTATTGAAATAATTGTTTTTCCGACGCCGCCCTTAGAGCCACCAATTGCTACTATGCGCGCGGAAGGTTTTGCTGTCCCGTCCGATGTAAGTCGTAGGAGAAGGCTGTCCTTTTTTTTTTAGCTTCAAAGGCAATGGCCATCCTCATGGCACCTTTAACTTCCTTGTTCTCCACACATCTGAGCATCTTACCTACAAAATACATTTCGCTATTTGTTGCCGGATCAACTAATTTGAAATCGAATTTGCCGGAGCTTAGTTGTTCAATTACCTTATCTTCAAACCCGGTTTCGCTTTCAATTAAAACACCGTTATGTGAAAGGTTCAGAATGTCGTACTGTTTACCCTTGAATTCAAACTTAGCATGAATGTCCGAAATTCTTAAATTCTGTCTTTTATCAATAAAACCCATATTTTTACTTACCAACTGTTTTTATTTTTTATTATACCCCTGCAAAAATAAGGGCCCCTTTTGCCGTGGCTCTAAGGGGATCAGAGGCAACTTTAATTTCTGATATTTGTATGGGCAGATTTATTTGGCGCATAATTTTATCAAATTTTACCTTAAAACCATTTGGCATACATGTTCCGCCTGCCAGCACAATTGGAATAGAGTGATTTAGTATTGGCAGGTTTTCAGTTTGAGAAAGAACAGCAGCAAGCTGATTTAATAGGGTCATAATAAGATCTTCATAGTATATTAATAAAGCATTTTCCATCTTATTACTAGGTGCCCTTGAAAAATCAAGGGTGTCCTCTTTAAGAACGCGTACCCTGTTTACTGTTTCGTTAACTACCCTTGCAACACTTATATCAATATCGTCTCCACCTCTTGGAATACTAAAAGTAATAACAGGAACAGATAAAAATGAAAGGCAAAGGTTACACATTCCGGCACCCATGCTTATCCCTATACCCGTATAATTATCATCTGAAAGTTCAGATAGAATAATTGCCATACCCTCAGTAACACTTTTTGCATTATAACCAAGGGCTATGAGGTATTTTCTTAAAATGGTTTCATGAAATACAAGGTCACTTTCATATCCAACTTGTGGGGATGGAACGCTAAAACACAAATTGCTTCCCATTTCTTTGGCCTTAGGGACCACAAGGTCAATTATTGATTTAATAATAGGAATGGCGTCTTCTTCGTCAGATTTTAATAAGCCTTTTTTCATTGGGCGCCTTATTTCGCTATTAAAGATGTTTGCAAATTCCTGTGAGTCATAACCAAGAACAGCAATATCGTTTTCAACTTTTTTATATTTCATATTGTTCTTGTTAAGCATTTCTTTTGCAAAAGCTGAATCAGGAAATGTAAAAAAAGCGTTTAGCTGGTCAGAGGTGATAATGTCGCCAGCTATTCCTTTTTGAACACTTACAATACGGCTTGTTCCGATATCAAGTCCGATTGGATTTTTTGGTGGAACTTTTTTATCTTTGTTATCAACCTGTTTTTCGGACTCTTTAAGTCCATCGACCTTTTCTAATAGTTTGTCCTTATTATTAAGATCAGTCGCTTCTTTTACTCCGCCAATAAGTCTTTCAAGTATATTCTTATCATCATCTTTTGACATTTTTCACTCCCGTCAATTTTTAGAGCTTAATGAGGCCATAAATAAAAAAGACCTCTATATATAATTTACATCAATTTATTGAGAATTTGCATTAAGATTTGATAATTATTGAATAAAAAAACCATTATGCACAGCAGCGTGGTCGTTTGTTTTTGAATTTTTTTGTGGGTTTTTGTAAGAATTAGTAATCAAGCTATTTGCTGCACTTTGCCCGGGAAAATTTTGCCTATTCAACACATATCAAAGTTAAAGGGCGAGATGGATGTGTGTGGGGTCAGTCTACACTTGCTTGTAGGGCAGTTTGAAAACCATCAAGAACGCTAAAAACAGGAAGCTTTTCAATGTGTATATTTTTGAACTTAAAACCGCCCTCATTAAGTGAGGTTCTTAGAATTTCACCATTATGGCGGGACCCTCCACCTGTAATAACAAGTAAATCTGCCCATTTTGTTGTGTTTGTATAGTAGTTTGTCAGGATATCAATAATAGATGATTTGAAATCCTTATTCAGATCCCACCTAATATTATCTAAAACCAAAGATACATTAAAATCACCCTCTGTTTCAGAAACTTCAACGTTATCAAATCCAAATTCAATCTGTTTTATTAACCAAAGTAGATTAAAGTTTTGCGTTCCGGATTCCTGGAGTAGTTTTAATATTTTTTCGTAATAATAACTTACGCCAAGCGCAATAGATTTGAAAATTTCAACACCATGCTTTTTATTAACAGCATATATTTTTGTCGTACTGTGCCCAATATCTATTACTAGTGCAGAACTAAAATCAATATTAAGACTTCTAAGATATCCAAGCACGCCATCACCGGTGGAGATTAAATTGAATTTAACATTTGTTTTTTTTGTAATTATGCGGTTATCAAGCCCACGTAGCGCGCTTATTTCAGATGGGCCTTCACCTAAAAGTTTGCAAATATTTTCAAATTCTTCAAATTTTGAGCCAATATCAATTGCAATATTTACTTCAAGTTCTTCGTTATTGTCTGAGTAGTCGAAAATAATTTTTTTAAGACAAATGAGCCTGTCTAGCTCAGTACTTCTTTCTTTGATCTGTTTTTGGGTTAGATTTGAACAGTCATATCCTACAGTGTGATGTGTCTCACGATGTGTGTAATAAATAATGCTTTTTGAGTTTGTATTGTTTGCAGCAGCTGCAAAGCTTGGAAAGAAACTTTTGCCATAAAATTTATAGACATTATTAGTGCGCTCAAAAGCACCCACTTTTGTGTAAAATGCTCCAGGATCTATAAAAATTTTTTTCACAATATGTCTTTCTCATTGTAATTCTATTTCGGGTGCCTAAATTTAGGACAACCAATAAAAAAATATTACTAAAACTTAATTTTTTTAGGTGGATTCTTTTTTCTAAGCTCTTTGTAGTTTTGTCTTTTTTTGGGTTCATCGCTTTCAGTTACTTTAATAAGTTTTGATGAATCAGTAGGTGTAAAATCTGCAGCACTTTTTTGTGGTGCACCACCCGATGTTAAATCATTCAAGCGTGATTTAATTTCCTTAATGTCTTTAATAAATGATGCGTTTCCAAGGTCCGCAGTTTGCATTTCCATGACTTCAAGCAGTCCATCTAGGTGGTTAATTTTATCGCCTGTGGTTTCATAAAGTTTTCCCGATACTATTCTTTCCACCAGATCCTTAAATACAAGCAAAGGGTCGCGTCCTTTTCTTTTGCTCTTATCTAGAAGTTTTAAATAAAGCTTAAGAACCAGTTTTAGTACTTCTTTTGATCCTTCAGGGTGGTGCTCGGCCAGTTTCTCAAGGAGTTTTTTTAGTTCATTGTCAATAATTAGGTACGATAGGTCCATGTTTTTTTTCCTCTCTTTTTAGTCGTTCTTAGGCGCATCGGTTTGATCTGGGCCCTTATTCTCTGGTTTTTCGTGAGTATTATCTTCTGTTTCTTCTATCGAGAAATCTGTAACGATATTTTTAATATTAAAATTAGGGTCAACATCCTGGTTAAGTTCAGTTGCAATTTGATCTCTGGCAAGAAGCATAAAACCCACACAATTAATATATCTTGCATCAATGCCAAGTGATGCAGGGTTAATAATTCTTTGGTCTGCAACTTCTTTTGACCAGCCAAAATACGTTGAAATATTGGCCTTAATTTCATCAAATAAAAGATGTGCGCCCCCACCAATTACGGTAAAATACTCAACTGTCTGGCCCTTAGCTGACATAGTTGCGATGTCGCTGGTAACAAATTCAACAATTCTTGCAGCCATATTTTTTGCTTCGCTTTCTATTAGGGTGCTAAAATCATATAGGCCCTTGCCAGGAACTTCGATTTTATAGTTTTTAGATGGAAGCCTCTCCATTATCCTTTGCTCTGGGATCTTGAATTTTTGACCGCTTGTTTCGAAAATAATATTACTGATATTTTTTGTAATAGTATAAATGCCCTCAGTTTGTGAGTCAGAAAGGTTTATGTCAGCGGCGTTATCAATAATTGGGAGTTTGATCCAGGTGCCGTGTCCAATATCAATTACATAAGTGTCATAAACTTCCATTTTGAATTTACTAAATAGAATGGCCATGTATGCGCCATAAGCCTGATATTGCATTACACAAAAATCAAGCTCAATTTCAAGTTCCCTTGTTTCTTCTGTGGCCACATTTTTTGCTTTAATTGAAATGAATTTTTTGCCATCACGATTTTGTTGTTTTTCCTTCAGGTATGAAAAAAACTTTTCAATAACATTCTCACCGTGTCTGAATGTAATACCAAAGCCGAGGCCCACTTTATTTAAGACTTTCCCCTTTTTTCCATTTCAAGATGGCGCATTAAAAGTC
>CAZQUK010000002.1:24664-34794 GCA_964596435.1 uncultured Oligoflexia bacterium | reverse complement strand
CTTGCAGCACCCCTTGGGTATGAGTTTTCAAAAATTAAAGTTACACCAGTTGATACCCGTCTGATAGGAACTTACAGTATTGCTCCTGCCGGAAATATAATACCAATTAGCAAATCAGACGAAGTTCAAGCACCCGTTAAATTATCAAAAATTTATTCTTCAGAAAAAGTTTACCCAAGACGAGCTTCCTCGATAATTACCAACCAGAAATTGCATGGCTTTAATTTTATAAACATCAACGTGTTCCCCGTTAGATATATTCCTAGCGATAAAAGAACATATTTTACACCAAAATTTCAAATTGATATTATTTACGCTCCTGATAAAAAACAAACAGGGGTGACAAAAATCTGGAAAAAAGATCTTGAGCGTGTTCTTAAACTTGCCGATAACGAAACTTATGTTCGTGAATTTATTAAGAGCAACAATTATTTAATTACTGAACAAGAGGCCCCCTTTGAATACGTGATAATAACCAACGAGGCCCTGAAAAATGCAAATACTGAGTGGAACTTCCAGCGCCTCATTGAAAGGCACTCAGGTTGCGGACTAACAGGGAAAATTGTTACTGTTGAAGAAATTTACAGAACTTATGAAGGCAGTGACAAGGCTGAAAAAATTAGAAATTTTATTAAGTTTGCCTACAAAAACTGGTACACGCGTTTTGTTCTTCTTGGTGGCGATGCTACTAAAAATGATTCTGACACAGGAACAATTGTTCCTATTAGAGGAATGCATGCCGAAGCAGAGGGTTATGTAGATAAAACAATTCCGGCAGACATGTATTTCGGAAATCTTGACGGAACGTTTGATTATAACAGAAATGGAATCTATGGTGATCCTGACGACGGTGAAAACGGAGGAGAAGTGGATTTATTAGCTGAAGTTTTTACCGGCAGAATAACCGTTGAAACCCCCCAGGAACTTGCAAATTTTGTTAAAAAGACATTATGGTACACGAATCTTACCGGTAATGAACCCCATTTAAACAATATTATTTTTGCCGGTGAATATCTTTGGACCTCACCTGATGGAAATAAAATATGGGGTGGAGACCACATGGAAGAGCTTAAGGGTGTCAGCGAGGCACACGGCATACTAACTAAAGGTTATCCAAACTATTATAGATATTTTGATTTTTACGATAAAACCAGCACATATAATAAATCGGATTTTATAAATTCAATAAACGATGGTGCACACATCATTAACCATCTTGGGCACTCATCAACAAGCATGAATATGAAGCTTTATGAAAATGATGTAAAAAGGATGAACAACGAAAACACACTTAACCTTGGTTATTCGCAAGGGTGTTACGCCGGTGCGTTTGACAACAAAGGCTGGTTTGGACCTTCTGATGTTATTATTGAAAACTTCACACTAGGTAGTAACATGTCCTTTGCATTTATTGGAAATACCCGCTACGGCTGGGGCGATGATTACAGCACAAGGGGTCCTTCACACCGCTACCACAGGCAGTTTGTTAACGCTCTTTACGGAGAAAACATTAAGCAACTTGGATATGCCAACCAGTATTCAAAAGAAAAAAACATAGGCATGATACATGAAACCGCCATGCGCTGGGTCTATTACGAGTTGACACTGTTTGGTGATCCGACTGTAGAGATGAAGATTAAGGATAATTGATTTAACTTAGACATATAAAACAGATTAGCAATTTTAAAATTCTTTTACTTTTTGTTTATACCGACCCTTTTTACCATACCACCATGGGTGTCCTTAACACTGTTCATTATAACAAAGGCCGTCGGATCGATTATTTCAATCTCAGCTTGGAGTTTTGCAACCTCCAAACGGGTAAGAACTGTGAAAATAATATTATATGATTTTAGCTCGCCTCCGTCTTTTTCAAATCCGCCCTTGCCTGAATATACCGTTGCACCCCTACCCATTTTTAACACAATCATTTTACGGATTTTTTCACTTTGAGGTGAAACAATTGTAACGCCTGTGTGCTCTTCAATTCCGCGTATAACAAAATCAACGGCTTTTGAGGCCACAACGTAGGTCAGAATTGCATACAAAGCTATTTCTACAGATAAAAAGTATGCCCCGGCAGAAAATATGAAAACATTAAAAATTAATATAATGTCACCAATAGTGACACCTGTTTTACGACTAAGATAGAGTGCTAGAACTTCCGTTCCATCTAAAACGGCACCGCCCCTTACTGAAAGTCCAATTCCTGCACCAAGAAAAACCCCACCAAACGTTGCCACCAGCAGTTTATCAGATGTCACAACAGGATAAGGGATGCTGTAAACGGCAAAAGCTAGCCCAATTATTGTGAGAATACTCTTTATTGCAAATTCACGGCTAATTTGAGTGTAACCAAGAACTATAAAAGGCAAATTAAAAATAAGAAGAAGAATTGAAAGAGGCAGGTGAAACATAGAACTTACAATTAGTGAAATACCAGTAACGCCGCCATCAATAAAATTATTCGGCAACAAGAAACCCTTTAATCCAAACCCCGCAGAAACAACGCCAAGAGCAAAAAGTAAAAAATCTGAAAAATATTGCTTAATTTTTATATTAAAGATCTTTTTTTTCATCTAGTTTGGTGCGGGCATACTCTTTTGGGATACAGGAAACATTTTTCTGGCTCTTTCAATTGCTTTTTGCTTTTCTGAAATTTCTCTTCGGGCTTTTTGTAGTTCTTCTTTGAATTTATTATTTTCAATCTGAAGGCTCTCATTAAGGCTTCTAACTCCTTGTATTTCAAACTTCAGTCTCTCATGCTCACCTCTTGCTGCCTGGATTTCAGATCTTAACTGCTCGCTTTGAAATTGTATCGTGCTCTTTTCTGATTTCATGTTTTGCAAATCTTGCAAAATGTTTTCAATTTTCCCTCTTTGTTCCTTATTCTCAATTAAAGCTCGCCTAAGTTCATATATGGCCTGATCCTTTTCACCGACAATACGCTTTGTTTCATCAAAAGCCCTATTTTTTTCATCAATCTTGCGATTTCTGTCAGCAATTAACTCATTATACGCTTTGTAAAGTTTTTCATGTTCAGTTTTATAGACAATAGCTTTTGCCTTCATTTTTTCGGCAGCTTCTTTATAATGCTTGGCCTCCTTTATGGGCTTACTTGATTTATTCAAATTGCATAGCTCTTTGTTTTCGTTTTTAAGCTGATTAATTCTGTTATTTAGTGTTCCAATTCTTTGTTCCACGACACGCTTATAATCTCCAAATTTCCAAATAGTTTCTTCATGTTTATGTGTTAAATCAGTAAATTTTGATTCAAGATCCTGCGTGGTAGTCATTATCATCGATAAGGTATTGGTTTCAGTACTTAACTTTTGGTTGGACCTTGTTAAGTCTGACTGCAATTTGTTGCATTGATCTTCAAGAAGACTTATTTTATTTTCATAACGTTTTTTTTCAAACTCAAGATTTGAACTTGATTCGTTTTTTGTGTTATTTAATTCCTCTTTAAGTTTATTATGTGCATCATTTAACTTTTTGATTTCAAGTTCATAAGCGTTTTCAGCTTCAATTTGTTTAAGTTTTGTTCTTTCAAGTTCAGAATTTGTAATTACAAGTGCTTCTGAAAAGTTTCTGACCTTTTGAAGCAAATCGTCTTTTGTAAGCTCATGTTCTTTTGTTTCAAGCGATAATTGTTCTGCCCACTTAAAAACGTTCATTATTTTTTTTACTGCAATATCAACATCTTCTTTGTATTTTAAATTCTCAATTTTCAATAATTCACCATAGTGCGCTTTGGCCTTAAGTGAATCATTTAATTTTTCTGAAATATGCTTATCTATAAAATTATTTTTAAAAGATTTATCTGCATTAAAACTCATTTTTTTAAAGTCCCTCCATGGACGGTCATACTGATCAATGCCCATCTTTATTTTAATATATAATTCACAAGTCGTGTGAATAAATTGAGATCACAAAAATTCGTCAATATATTGACAGCTTTTACTTTCTTGAAACGCTGCGGTGTTTTTTCTGGCTTTTAGCTGTTGATGTTAAACATGTCACAATAATAATTATTATAAAGGCCATAATAAAGGCCGCAAGACGTTCTGGAAGAAAAGATTGAAGCACGGATATGTTTTTCCAAAAAAACGTTCCTATTGAGCCTGTAAGCTCCTTTGGTTTTATAATTTACAACTGAAACCCAACACCTAAACGAATCATTAATGCGTTCATTGGATAAGGATCATTGATTTTCATTAATGTTGGACCTAAAAAAATTCTTTCAAGATATGAAGTATAACTAAAACGCCAGCCCACATTTGCTCCGGCAAGAATTGACATGCCCGTTTGACCACCAAAGATACTACCCACACCGCCACCGGCTTCTGTAAAAAGCCTGCTTAAAATAGAATACGTTACATGCATTGACATCTCCATCAATACGCTGTTTTTAGCCGGTTCAATTGGTGAAAATGCAAGATTGCCCCTAATTACAAACTTACTTGATACATCAAACTCAGGCGCCCAGACAAACGTTGGTCTAAACAGCATACTTTCATCTTTTGCCATTTTAAACATCATCCACGCAGCATGAAAACTTAGTGGCCTAAAACTTGGACGAATAAGTTTATTACTTGCATCTTGATTATACGCAATTTGCCATGCGGATTTATCATTTCTAACCATTGAGGCAAATGATGGCTGTTCTTTTTGTAGTTGTTTTAAATATTCCTCTTTATTAAATTTTTTAACCTCACCAACCCCCTCCTTACCAGCGGCTACCATTTCGCCCTCACCAACAGGAGTGCCAAATCCATCAATCAGTTCAGCTTCAGTTGGTGCCACATCAACGACACCCTTTAATGTATGAACATCGGACCCTTCACTTGCTGTACCTGCTACAAAATCGGTTCCCCTAACACCTAGTGTACAGTTTTTACCTCTAAAAATAAAATTTGGAAGGTTTTTTCTTTTTTCCATTTTATGTTTTATAAGCGCTCTGACTTTCCCATCAAGAAGTGAGCCCACCTGAATTTCCTTTTGTTCTTTTTCAATTCTGTACTGTGTCCCTTTGCCAACAAGCACTTTTGAACCATCTGGATAAAGCACTTTAACCGTTGTATAAGAACTTGTTTTAAGAACGTCCCCGTATTTTAACTGCTCACCTGAGCTTCCAACGCGTTTTGTTCCATTTACATCATGAATAACAAACATTTTTTCACCATCAACTAGTTCCACAACCGGGGCCTGTGATGAAAAAGCTGAAACACCCGTTAAAAATACAAATAAAACCACAAAAAACTTAAAATATTCATAAAATCCCATGTTGTTAATATATCGAAAATTTTCACTATTTGCCAGGTTTTTATAAGACACCTGTTTAATCAAACTGGTCTGCGTCACCTTCGGCTTTTAATATTCCCTTATCCATGAGGGTTTTTTCGCTCCACCCAATATTTGCCAGCGTTTGTTTAATATAAGGAACATTATAAACCTGAGGATGAATTACAATAAATTTTTTAACCGTCTCGTCAACATCCATATCACTATGAAGATTCATAAGACTTTTAATCTCAAAAAACCAGGCTCTAAGTTGCCTGGGGTTATATTGACGGCTCATTTTAAAATATTTCGCCGCAGGCGTATATTTCCCCTGTGTAAAATATTCATGCCCCTTTACAAAATATTCTTCTGCAGTTTCCTTGTTGGGTTTTGGTGGGTTATCCCGTCGTATTTCTTCTAAAAGTTTGTAAAATTCAGAAACAATATCAGTTTTTTGCAATTTTGGTTTTTTTGTGAAATCAGGAAGAAAGTTTTGTTTAATAGGACGTTTGTATTTTCCGCCGTAGTATCTAACAAGAAACGATGTCATCTCGGGCGTAAGCTCAACTTTTTCTCTGAAAATTTTTTCGTGTAATATTGAATACTGCCTTATGGAAAAAAATAAATACTGAATATCACCGTGCCAATCCAAAAAGGCCCGTGCAATCGGCGCCAAATACATAAACTCCTGTATAAGATTATCTGAATATGCCCACGTTTCTGATTCCTGAAAAATGGAATTAACAACCAGCATTAGTCTTGTATAAAAACACCAATGGGTTAAATAAGGATCATTTTTTACAAATCCACTTGCCCAAAGTTTTCTTGCATCCTTTGAAACGGCCTCTTTTGTACTAAACTGAACAAATTGAAGATCACATTTTTTTAAAGACTCAAGAGAAGGCGCTCTTTTGTCCGTAAAAATATCCATTATGTCGCCAATTTTTAACCCCTTAGGATGCGGCCTATCTTGATAATATTTTTTTACATCAACTTCAGCCACGTCAGATTCAAGTCCCATTATCGATTCATCATTATTAACTGGTGCGGCGGCATCGCCATCAACTTCCTGAGATTCAAGCACCACAAGAGCTTCAGCTTCTTCAATATCCTGTTCAGTTACCAAACTTTTCTCATCAGTGCTTGATTGATTCTCCTGGGACCCATCCGAAAACAATCCCTCCTGACCGTAAACCTGTACAGTCAAGGCGGGTAATAAAAGTAAAAATAGAATCCTATACAACTTCACATATTATTATACGGTATATTTTAAGATTATGTTTAGATTTGAATATGAATGGCACGCGTTAATAATACTCAGTTACGATTTATAAAAGCCAATGGAAAGTTTATCTTAACTGGTTTTATGTACGGAACAGCCCACATATCAAAGCATTAACGTCGGGTACTTTTTTTTTGCTCTTCATTTTTTTGACTAAGAAGTGTTCCGCGCACATTTGGATCTAAAATATCAAGCGGATCAACAGACAAAACACCATCCCTGATTTCAAAGTGCAGATGTGGACCGCTTGAGCGCCCACTGTTTCCGGCATACGCGATCTTTTGACCTTCCTTAATTTTTTGTCCTTTTTTTACAATATACCTTGAGTTATGTGCGTAAATAGTCATAAGTCCGGAGGGGTGCTTAAGAATCACAATTTTTCCGTAACCTGAAATTTTATTTCCTGAATATAGCACGCGCCCAGAGTGCGCAGCATAAACTGGTGTACCAATTCTGGCACGAAGATCCACACCATCATGAAAACTTGATCTACGAGGACCAAACGGTGATGTTATAAAAACCGAGTTAAGTGGCCAACGCATTGGAACACGCTTTAATATTGCAAGTCTTTTTTTTGAAATACTTCTCTCTATGTTTGAGTGCCACTTTCTGGAAGGCCCTGCCTCCTCAAGTGACATTAAATAATCAAAAATACCGACGCGCCCTGCGTTCTCTGGTTTAATTACTTTTCTTGGAACATTTGAGCAGGACAAAACCAAAACAAATAAAATTAAAAAATAGATTTTCTTGATCTTCATTTCTACCAATTAGATTTTCTGGTTAATAATTTCAAACTTTTCACTCTGTCTGTTTAATGACTTAAGAAAATTATAATCTGTACAATCAATTTGCAAAGGACTGAGTGCCGCATACCCTGAGGCAATGCTCTCACAATCTGATCCTACTACTTTTTTATAACCCTTATATGGACCACCTATCCAGTAATAATCCCGACCCCTATGGTCCTTCCTTTTTAGCACTCTGTTACTATAATTTCTAAAACCCTGCTTTGATAAACGAATGCCCTTAATCTTTGATAAAGCCAGATCCGGAACGTTTAAATTAAGTAACATATGAGTGGGCCACTCCACTTTCATAAATATTTTTTTTATCACCTGGGCGGTCAAAATTGCTGCACTTTCATAATGCAATTTTTTTTCGGCGGGTGAATGCTTAAAATCAAGATCGAGACTTACAGCCAAAGCTGGAATACCCTGAATTGCAGCCTCTCTGGCCGCAGATAACGTGCCTGAGTAAAAAACATCTTGAGCTAAATTTGCCCCTCTATTTATTCCTGAAACAACAAGATCCGGGGGCTTTTTCATAATTTCGCGCAGGGCAAGGTAGGTGCAATCGGCAGGAAAACCATTAACCCCGTATATACGGTTTCCCATATCAGTAATACGAAGTGGTCTGTGAAGAGTTACCGTATGACTCGTGGTGCTTTTTTCTTCCATCGGCGCTACAACCCACACTTCAGCAATATTCTTTAAGGTTTTGTAAAGAATCTTAATGCCTTTTGCATAAACTCCATCATCGTTGCTCAAAAGAATTCTCATACCTTAAGTTTAACAAAGCTTTCATTAATGAATATAAAAAAAACAAAAAACCCTAAAAATGTTGCGCGGTGCACACCAATCTATGCCAACCGGTTTTATAAACCTACTTGTTTCAACCGCCGGCTTTCTCCCCAAACCCTTCAAAACCTGTACCGGTAAGATTTAGCTGAACTTCAAACCTTAAACTCACACCAAGATCAAGAGAACGCGAAAGCTCGGCACTCGTGCGCCAACATCGTGACTTATCAGTATAAACAAGTTTAATCACAGCCTCAGTAAAAATCTGAGAATAGAAGTTATAACTTGTAGATATTGTGGGCAGTAAATAATCGTTTATTGAATAATTCAATGTTCCATTTATAACAGATTCTTTTGCCAATAATTTGTTCCACCTGTACCCAAAAGAAATACTTCTATCAAACTCTAGAAACATCTGTTTAGTTGAACGCGAAAACACATAAGACGCACCAACACTTACTCTATGAGGTGAATTATCCTTTGGATCTTCCCCTTTGGGGAGGAGTCTTTCATAAAATGGAAAAAAGTAATAATTAATACCAGCCGAAAACTCCCAAAAATTCAAGCCAAGCTCAGCAAATAATCTTGAAAGAGGAACCCTGACGTCAGGTGCTTTTTTTAGCTCAAGAATGTTTAATGTCTGCCCGGATCTAAATTCAACCATCCTATTATAATTTGCAGGTTTACCGTCTTCGCCTTCTCTCAGTATAAGTCTTGAATCTACACCGTAAGTTATGGAATTTCCAAGCGGTGTAAAATAGTTAACAATGCTTGGTGTTGTACTTAAAGGAACGACATCATAGTTATCAAAATTATATCCATCTTTATATAATATTTGATCGATAAACGGGTGCGACCTTTCATTAACATGTGGAATAAGTGAATACCTAATAAATGGGCGAATTAAATGTTTCATTCGCGGACGCTCAGGGTCAATAGTTTTATAAGTCTTCTCAAGCTGTGTACTAAAATCCGCCTGGAAGAGCAAATACCCTCTGGACAAATCAGGCATTGCTGAATCTTTAAAAGAATAAAAATAGCTCCTGTACTGAACTGATGGAACGAGCGAAAACAAATCCCAGGGACGAATTGTGGTATAGGCGGAAGGTGTAAGTGAAACCCTTGTTGCTTGCCTTATAGGATCAACCCCAAGGCGCGGAAACTTACCCAAATTAAAAGTTTCATCATCAAAATCAAAAGTAGTGCTCTTTCTTGAAAACGAAAAAAGTCCCATATCAATACCTGTCGCAACCGGGCCATCAAATAAAAATCTTTCATTTGTTGTCAAAGACATTCTGGGTACAAGCTGGACCGTCTTATTGTCAAAATCCAGTCGTTCATTGGTTAACAGATTTCTTATCTGTTTGGCTGCAATAAAACCGCTTAAATGTGAAGAAGTATGTGAAAGCATTAAGTCGGTTGCTGTTGATGGTTCAGTACGGCCCGGGACGTCCGCTGAAAAATCTATCGGGTAAAGATTATCACTTATTTGAACCAACCTGACTTTTTCTTCAAAACCCCAGGGCAACTCCTGCAATTGATAAAGCTTCATGCCCCAGCGAGAATTTGGATCGTCAATTTTTTTCGGAAAAGTTGTATCCTTGGTGTGGTAATAATTTGCAGTGGCCTTACTCCTTTCGGTTAAAACATAGCGCCCTTCCCACGCAAGGCGCCTTCCTCTAGCGCCATAGAAACCGGTATAAAACGTCATATCAGAACTGCGGTTAATGGCCCAAAAAAATGGGAGCTCAAAAACAAATCCGTGTTTACCGTCACTTGGTGAAATTTTTGGAAACAGAAAACCTGTTTGACGCCTTGTTTTAAGCGGAAAAACCATAAGCGGTGACCAAAAAATTGGAACATCCTTAATACTAGCCATCATATTATCAATAACGGCGTAGCCCTCAAACGCCATATCAACATCGTCACCATAAAAGGTCCAGCTTTGAGGGCAATCATGACAGGTTGTATACGTCCCTCTGTGTGTT
>CAZQUK010000002.1:5614-24654 GCA_964596435.1 uncultured Oligoflexia bacterium | reverse complement strand
CTGCAAGAGAAAACTGCGGGGTTGAAACTTTTCCATCAATAACTGTACCGGTACGCGTGTCCAGATTAAAATGCATTTCTTCACTGTGAATAACGGTATCTGAGGCAATATAAATACAATTTTTTTTTGCATCAACAAGACGATTCGCTAAATCAATGATCATATAATCGGCATAGATGGATTCACCCGGCTGATGAACAGCGGCATCACCAAAAAGCTCAACAATGTTATTTTTTCTATCCCAAACTGTGTTATCAGCCGACCAATGCATGGGGATTGAACCCGCGTTTGCCATCTTTTTAGATTTTTTTTCTTTTTTATTTTCCTCTTTTTCCTCTGTGAGTTTTTTATCCTTAAAAGTTTTAAAGTTTTCCTGAATATCGTCGTTATTATCGCTTATATCTTGTGCAAAACCTTGAGTTGAATTAAATGAAATTAGCAAAAGAATTATGGGTAAAAAGCACAATATTTTTTTAAAAAGAACCTTTTTTGATAAGATGCAAGATCGGCACATTTCTTTTATGTACCAAAAAACAGAAAAACAAAATAAACGCAAAGCAATAAAAACTGGTGACATTTATGACGTTACTCTAGCAAGCTACGTCATAGTAATCAATTATTGGATTGTCCAAAATTATATATTTTTTAAAATATTACGTGGGTTGAGCTCGCCATTATTGAAAGAAATTATAAAGGCATCTACAACTTCGGCGTCAAACTGGCTTCCTCTTTTTGATTTGATTTCATTAAAAGCTTTTTGGGGCGAAGCCCCTTCTCTGTATGGCCTAAAACTTACAATAGCGTCATAAGTATCCGCCACAGCAATAATCCTCGAAAAAAATGGTATCTGTTTACCGACTAACCCTAATGGATACCCCAGTCCATCCCATCTTTCATGGTGATGACGCATGGCTTCTACAATTTCTTCAAGTCCATCTACATGCCTTAATATTTCGTATCCCATTTCCGGATGCTTATACATAAGCTCCCATTCGCGTTTGGCAAGAGACGCAGGTTTTTTAAGAATCTGATCAGCAATTCCAATTTTTCCGATATCATGTAAAACGGCACACCAGCGTACTTTATCAATCTCATCTTTTGAGAGTCCAAGATTTTTTGCGATACTTTCAGAATATTTTACAACTCTTTTTGTGTGCCCCCCCGTACATGAATCTTTCTTTTCAATAGTTTCAGCAAGGGCCTCAAGCGTACCGTAAAAACTTTTTTTTATTTTCTCACACAATAAAGAATTTTCTTTATAGAGCATACTCAGTTCGTCTATTTTTTTATTCATAGAACAGGAAATGTCAAAAACTCTATTTTCAAGTTCACAAATTTTTTCTAAAGCCTGCTTATACTTTGCTGTTAATTCTTCAGCCGGTTTATTTACAGATTCTTTTTTAAAACTTCTGTCTTCAGCACGACTATTAATATTTTGGGTATTACTATGAATCAAGCGTTAGGCTCTCCTTGCCTTTTTAGGAACATATTCCACAGATACCTGCGGACACTCGCGCCTCTTGCGCTTTTGCTCATTAATATTATAAAACCACTAACATTTATTAGATCATTTTTTTATCTACGTGTAAATACGGGGATTTTTGAAATAAAAACGCCCCAGTGAACTATCATCCTGACTTCACTGAGGCCCGCGAGAGGTCTTATCTAACTTGTCTCCCGTGAATCCTTCCTTGGATTCCCACAACCACACAGTTTAAAGTTTACGTATGAAAAGAATTAGGTCAAGCCCCCCAGAAATTATTTTTTACCCTGTTTGTAAAGTGCCAATTCATAAACATTTTTTTTCTTTACGCCAAAATATTGGCTTACACTCTTGGATGCTGCCGCTACTGAAACCCCACAATCTAGAAGCGCATGAAGGGCCTTAACCCATGGAATATCCATACTTAATGTGTCTTTATTAATTTCTTCTTTTTCCTGCTTGCGTTCAATTTGCATAACCCTGATTGCAACACAAAACTCCCCTTTAACTAAATTATCTTCCTCGCCCAAACGGTCTAAAACTTCTTGTGGGGTGCCTTTATAAATTCGCTCAAAAACTTTTGTAAGCTCCTTTGCAACCACTAGCTCAACAGTATTTAAAAAATTATCCCCAATAAATCTAACTGTTTCCAATATCCTTTCAGGGCTTTCAAACCAGACAAAGACATTTTGAATGTTAGCACTTTTTGTAACAAGCCCAACATGTGCGTCCTTTTCCTTTTTTTGACGCGGAAAAAATCCTAAAAAATTAAAACCACTCTCGCCAAAGCCCGAACAACTAATCAAAGAGGTAATAGCACTTGGACCAGGTACGGGAGTAACGGCAATACTAGCCTCAAGAGCCGCTGCAACCAGGCGTGCCCCAGGATCACTTATACAAGGAGTGCCAGCATCACTCACCAGCGCAACACTTTTTCCACTTAATAAAAATTTTATATTTGATGATATTTTATTCCCCTCAACATTTTTATCAAAACGTTCTGGATTTTTATTGATCCCAAGTGAGGAAAGAAGTTTTTTTGTTCTTCTGGTGTCTTCGCAAAGAATCTTATCTGCAAATTTCAAAGCTTTTTGGGCACGCAAAGATATATCATCCAAGTTGCCTATTGGTGTTGCAACGACCCAAAGACCAGGAAAAATATTTATTTCTTCATTTTTATTACTATTTGCATCCGGCATATTTTGCCTCTTTATAAATTAATATAAAACGTGGATAATATTACTATTGAAACTGTATGTTTTATGAGCATACAACAAAAAGTACATAAAAAAATTACTTATTGAAAGCAATTTGAATAAATTTCAAAAAGGGGGATCTAAAAATGCAGGCCAAAATAGAAAAAAAAGGTAACACAATCATTGTTCATGTGAATGGGAAAATTGATCATGAGTCACAGCTCGTATTAAAAGAAAATCTTATTGAACTATCAAAAAAAGCAAGGACCGATACGGTTCCCAATAAGTTTATTTTTGATCTTGAAAATCTGGAATTTGTGGGTTCAAGCGGCATTACCTCCTTCATGCAGTCTCTAAAAGAATTTAACTCAAGTGCCCAAATTAAACCTAAATACTGCAATGTAAAAAGTGAGTTTAGGAAAATTATTCAAGCTTTTGATAATGAAGAGCTTTTTGAAATATTTGAATCTACTGATTCAGCATATAAGAGTATGGATAATTAAAATTCCTGAATTACACCTTAGCTTTTTAAACAAGCTCCGCGCAAGTATCACGTGAACTTAATGGTGGGACGTCTGCACACTGACACACAAGGGATAGATAATTAGATCTATTGAAAAAAAAATGAAAACCCATAAAAATAGGTCTTAAAAAAATTCTATTTTCCGACTAGTCTTAAAGTATGTGTGCTTTTGACCCAAACTCAATAAAAAACCAGCCCATCATAAAGTATCTGCGCGCAAAAACTGTGCTTATTGCTGATCCTATTTCATCAAGCAGAAACTCGGTGCGCAAAGTCATGAATTCCATCGGAATTAAAACTTCAAATACCCACGCCGTGGATAAATTTGGAGATGCAAAGGATCTGCTTGAATCTGCAAAACCGGAAATAGTTTTTTGTGAATACAGACTTGATAGTAAAACTGGTCTTGATCTTTATGAAATGCTCAAACAGCAGCGACCAAACGCACTTGAAAGAATTTTTATTCTGACAACTGATAAAGAATCACCTAAACTTGCGGCCCAGGTTGCTGAACTTGATATTGATACTTTTCTGGTGAAACCCTACACATTTGCAGATGTTGAGACTCAATTTTTAAGAATTGTTAATGAAAAAATGCACCCCTCCCCTTATTTAAAACTTCTTAATCACGGAAAACTTCTGCTATCCGAAAAAAAACACAATGAGGCGCTAAAGACTTTTGAACAGGCAAAAAAAGAAGATAAAACCCCCGTACTTGCCTGGGCATACGAAGGCATTATTCACAAAATGAATAATGATGTTGGAAAGGCTCGTGAATGCTTTGCCCAAGGGTTAAAACTGGACCCTAATAATTTTAGATGTTCTGACCAGTTATTTGACATTCTTTTTGAAAACAATGAACACAAAGAAGCATATACACTTGGTGAACGAATCTGCACCATGTTTCCAGTAACGCCCAAAAGGCTGAACCAAATGGTAAGACTAGCAATAAAAAATCAGAAATTTGATGATGTTCCAAAATATAGCGACATGTTACTTGAAATGGAAGAACGTGATGAATCAATTAACTATGCCGTCGCAGCAGCCCTTGTGGTGTGTGGTAAAAGACTTATTAAACTAGATAGAACCGATGAAGCAATTGTATTATTTAAAAAGGCCGAAGTAATTAGCAGTTATAATTCCAAAATAGTAAAAGAAATCTTAATGTCACTTTTAGGTGCGGGCCTTACGCGTGCCGCAAACGAAGCAATATCAAGGGCACCCATTGAGGCTAAAGATTCAAATGAAGTAAGGCTCATGTTTTTACAACAACTTGAGACAATGGGAACACCCATGGAGGTACTTCAAAACGGCCTGCAACTTCTAAATGATGGCGTTGAAGATAAAAAGCTTTATAAAATGTTAATAAATAAATCTATTGAACTAAAAAGAAGAGATGCTCTGATTGAAGATCTGGTAAATAAAGCAATGAGGTCTTTTCCTGATATGAAGGAAGAATTCAGAGCAATGTTTCAAGCATCAAATAGTGAATAGATCCATGTTTTTTTTGACCATTAATGCAAAATTTTTCCAGAAACCCTGTTTCGCAGGCTTCCTTTAAAAAAGACCGGCTGCTAAGTGCCAGTTTATAACTAGGATAAATTATATATGAAGATTTATTATCAGCTCTAATTTGATTAATGCTTTTATTCATTGAATATACGTTTTCATCACTATCAATAATTACAGATATTCCGCCAAACGCTAGCCCCAGATAAAGCCCAACAGATGAACCTAAAAATATTGTTTTTATTTCTTTGCTCATTGGATAGCTTGCCAGACCCAAAATTGTACCACCCAGAATTCCAAGGACCCCAGTTGTTAAAATAAACCTGACATCTCTATGCATCGCAAATGTTTGGTGCCGTGGAAGGCAAAAACCAAGAACAAATAAAACCAAAAAAATTATTTTAATCCTGGTTAAAAATATCATAAGAACCCCTTTGGTTGTTTTTCATATTAAAGGCTAAATGCTTCCTTCAAATATGTCCACTTGCCAGCCTCTGAAACTAATACATCAAACCGCATACTGCCAGCAAAACCCCTATAGTTTTTTAAATAGTGTCTGGCAGTTTGTAAAATGTGCCGTTTTTTATCAGCCGCAATGCTCTCAACCAACCGGCCACCTAAGTCAATACCACTTGAGCGAACCTCAACAAAAACCAGTTCAGTTTCATCACGACTAAGTTTTTCCTCAAAAATAAGATCTATTTCGCCTTGGGAACAAAGATAATTTCTTTTTAAAAGCCGCATATTGGAGTGCTTTGACAATAAATATTTTATTGCCTCAGTCTCTTTTGCCTGCCCCTTTACCTTTGTACTTTGATCGTCCAATTTTAGTTCCCCATTATTTGAGCAACCGGCTTATATGTTTTTCTGTGAACTGTGGAAACGCCCCGCTCCTTTAATGCATTAATGTGTTTTGTTGTTGGATACCCCTTGTGTATTCCAAAAAAATATCCTGGAATTTCCTCGTCAAGACACGTCATAAAATCATCGCGCCAAACTTTTGCTACTATTGATGCACACGCAATACTTAAACACCTACTATCGCCCTTAACAACAGCTTGAGATGATATTTCCAAACCTCGTGGAACCCTTAAACCATCAACCAAAACAAAATCAGGTCGTACTTTACATGTTTCAATTGCATTTAGCATTGCCAGATGACTTGCCTTTTCGATGTTAATTGCATCAATCTGCGCAGAACTTGCAAAGCCCACGCCAAAACCCAGTGCCCATTTTATAATTAAAGGTGCTAACTCTTCCCTTTTTTTTGAACTTAGTTTTTTACTGTCTTTAACCTGAGATAACCACTCTGGACCATCAGACACTGAATTGAAATCAAGAGGCAAAACAACTACGGCAGCCACAACAGGACCGGCAAGACACCCTCGTCCCACCTCATCAACACCAGCAATTTTTTTTAATGGAAAACCAAACCTCCGCTCCCATTCAAGGATGTTTACTTTAGCGTTACTTTCTGTGTGCTTACTTGTACCCAAAGTACAAAGACCTTATTCAACTGGGATCAGATGCGCTTTGAGTTGTACTTTTTGTTTGTTTATCAATACGCTGTTTAATCTTAGCAGCCCGACCTTCAAGCTCTCTTAGATAATATAATTTTGCCCGACGAACCTTACCTCTTTGTAAAACTTCAAGTTTCACAACCTTTGAAGATGACTCCATAAAATTTCGCTCTACACCAACGCCATGGGATATTTTTCTTACAGTAAATGCCCTATTTTTTCCTCTCCCACCTTTTTTAATCACAATACCTTCAAACGGCTGGATTCTTTCTTTGGCACCTTCTTTAATCTTTACATGCACCCGAACAGAATCACCTGGAGCGTATGGGGGATACTTTGCTGATTTAATGTTCTTTTCAACATTTTCAATGACTTTACTCAAGCCAGCATGTTTTGCTGATGTTTTTGCACTACTGCGTCTGCCTTGTTTTAAATTACCATTTCTGGACATATTCCCGTCTCCTTTGAGCGTTAAAGCTAAACAATCTACATATTCCGATGACGCCACTTTTACAAGCATTGTTATCAATTATTCTGACATCTTTATTAATTTTTCTATTTTTCTCCATAAAGTCTATCGAGGATAACCCCCACAGCCGAGCGAACGGATAGATGGTTGTAGCCCAAAGCACTTTGGGGGCCAATTACCGGCCTTAAAATGCGATTAACCTCAGAATAAAAAGAACTTGATACACCCCAACCTGTTCCAAAAACTAAAAGTACAGGACGCTTTCGCTCTGGTAATTCAATTTCCCTTCTATACTCGTCATAACCTATTGCGCCATCAAGCGGTTTTGCATCTGTTAAAACAACCTCAGGTTCAATACCCTCTTTTTGGGTTATCCAGTTTTTTACTTCCAAAAAATTATACATAAGCAACACAAGCGATAAAGCGTCTGTTCGCTTTGGATGAGCATCTTTAATTTTTTCCCTGTGCCAGTGTCCTAAAATCCTACCAACAAGCTCATGTTGCGCCGGAATGGGGGTAACAATAAAATATTTTTTAAGTCCGAACGTTCTGACAGATCGTGAAATATCGTGAATGTCTAAATTGGTTACAGAAGTCGTAACCTCAAGGCCATTTCTATCCACGATAGGATAATGAATTAATGCTAAATATGAAGAAACCGCCATTATTTGACCAACTGTTTTTTACTATAATTTCTTATTTAAAGAATCCGTAAGTGTATACATCCTAAAAGAATATAAATGAAGCATGAAAACTATAATCCAGAAACACTAACGGGCGATGATTGATTTGTCGCACCGGCATCGCCAAGTTGGCCAAAGCCATTCGCACCCCAACATTTAATAACTGTCGACGTGTAATAACAGGTATGATTTGCGCCGGCTACAATTCCAGTTGCATCAAAAACATCCGGCACAATTACAGGGGCACTTTGATCCACACTTGAATCTGATCCATCACCCAGCTGTCCAAAAGCATCTTGCCCCCAGCAATAAATTGTACTTGTATCTGAAAGGGCACAAGTGTGGTTCTTCCCGGACGACATAGACGAAATATTCCCTAAAACCCCGACCCCTCCTTCGCCATCAACCAGATTTGCCTGATCAACATTTAAAATCGGATCATCGTTTCCAATTTGTCCGTCACTATCAGAACCCCAGCACTTAACGGTGTTGCTGTCCGTATGTGCACAAGAGTGCTCCCCTCCAACGGAAACAGCATCAATGTTTGTTAAATTTCCACCACCATTATTTTCAACTATGACGGGTGTATTTGTATCAATAGATGCATTATTACCGAGTTCGCCGGAATCTCCGTTTCCCCAGCAATTTACCGTTCCGCCCGTAATGAACGCACAGGAATGATCTCCGCCAGCAGATATTGCTGCAACATTTGCAAGCTGTCCACCGCCACCGACAAGTTGTACATCTTGAGCTGCAGCTGCATTTGCATTTAAAGCGTTTCCTAGTTGCCCCACAACGCCGGCCCCCCAACACTGCGCCGTATCGCCAGTAATTCTTGCACAATTATGGTTGGCACCAGCTGCAAATTCTTCAACATTTGCAATTCCTGCTGCGGCCTCAGGAGTTCCTGTACAATCTATTGTTGCAGCGCCAACCGTACAAGTATCACCAGCGGCCCCCGCATCGGCCACTCCTAGTTGTTTTGAATCGTTTGCACCCCAACAAAGGACCGTTTTATCTGTAAGTATCGCACATGTGTGATTATCACCCGCCGTAATAGCTGTAGCCGTTTCACCACCAGCAGTTGGAATGCCGGTGACCGTTACTGGTGTTGCAGAATTACTTGTTGCCCCGTTGCCAAGTTGTCCGGAATCGCCCCTGCCCCAACACCTAACGTGGCCTGAACTAAAAAGCGCACATGTATGACTTAAACCCGCAGCAACTGATGAAATACTTGCAGCACCATTTCCTTTAACGGCTCTCGTTGCGGTCTTTGTTAGTTCACCATCAAAATAAACAAGTGAAATTGTATCTGTGTGTTCTACGGCATCTGTTGGTGTATAGGCAACAACCATCGTGCAGCTTGATCCGTTATCAATTTCAATTCCACACGTTCCACCCGTTCCTGGAAAACTCCCACCTTTAAAAGCAAAAGGTGCCGCCAGACCCGTTCCAAAAATATTTGTGGCCTCCATATTTCCTGAGTTGCTTATCGTAAATGTTTTTTCCGTTACAGAATTTAAGAGCCTGGGTCCATAATCATATTCTGTGCCGTCGGAAATTGTAAGAGCTGCACCAGATGCAACACCTGTTCCCTCAAGTCTTAATGAAGTTGTCCTCCTACCCCTTCCTGTATCGTATGAAACTATTAATTGGTCTGTATAATAGGATGAACTTGTGGGTTTAAATTGAACGACAATAGTGCAGTTTTCTATTATGTGTGGAGTACACGTTCCACCAGCACCAGGAAAAGAACCCCCAACAAAAGAGAATTGTTTTATCATGCCTTCAGCGCCAACCCACTGAGCCTGCATGTTCCCAAAATGAAGAATAGATAGTACTCTTTGGGTTTCAGTAAATTGAGGGCGGTTTCCAAAACTATAAGTACCGTTTTCATCAACAAGTTTTAATCTTACAGAACCAGCTTTTTTTTCCTGGGTTCCGCCATCAACACTATCCTGCCCATCGCAGGCGATAAGAAGATTAATAAATGCTAAACATATAAGTGCTCTGGAAGTCCCTAGAATATAAGAAAAATGTTGTTTCTTTTTATTAGATAAATTCATGCACCCATAACCTCAGTCCATAATACTGTATTATTCTTGTCGGTTATTTGACATAAAATCATTAGTTATTTTTTAAACCTGGGCGCAAAAAACCACGCGCACGACCGCTTATAATTTAATAATACTAAATATAACCTCTTGATTTCACATATAGCTTGACGCATATATGGCTTTTTAGATAAAAACAACTTTTCATAATATTTGAAAGGATTAATGGAAATGGCTGTAAAAATTAGACTTTTTAGACAAGGCGCGAAAAAACA
The DNA here is from genome assembly GCA_964596435.1 of uncultured Oligoflexia bacterium. Lineage (GTDB taxonomy): Bacteria > Bdellovibrionota > UBA1018 > UBA1018 > CAZQUK01 > CAZQUK01. The sequence goes on along the minus strand of CAZQUK010000002.1, from coordinate 14,942 downwards.
TCCACAGTATTTAGTTGTTGCTGTAGATAGTAAAAAACGTCGCCAAGGCGCTTTTCTTGAAAAACTTGGTTATTATTTTCCAAAAGCAAAGAAAACCGAAGACAAAATTAAAGTAAACCTTGAAGCTGTAAAGGCCTGGCAAGATAAAGGTGCCATAGCTACAGAAACGGTTGGACAACTGCTTAAAACCATTGCAAAATAGTTATTAAGGAGTTTTTATTCTTTTTTTATTTGTTTATAAAAAAGTGTTTTTGTGCATTTTTTAGCATCTAAGAATTAGCGTTTAAGAAAAGAGTAAAATGTTCTTAAATCAACTTAGGTAATATTATCTAAGTTGGCTTAAGGAATTGTTTGATACAATCCGAATTTGATGTTGAAGATAGGAGTACAATAAGGTGAGCGAGCTGAGTGATTTATCAAAAATGATTAAATATATGGCCAAAATGCTTGTGGATCTTCCGGATCAAGTTGAGGTAAACGAAATAAACGGTGAGAATACCACCGTCATTGAGCTTAAGGTTGCAAAAGAAGATCTCGGAAAAATTATTGGCAAGCAGGGCCGAACAGCTCGAGCAGTTAGAACGATTCTTAATGGAGCGTCCACTAAACTGCGAAAGCGAACTGTGCTTGAAATTGTAGAGTAAAATATTCGTTAACATTTTTTTAATGGATATTTTTATCTCAACGCTTTAGTTGGTAATACTGAAGTGAGTGTTTTGGTTTATCTACTGGTGGGTTTTTGTCTTTGGAATTTTATTTTATCACCCTTTTTCCTGAAATTTTTAGTGAAGTCCTGAAATCAAGTCTTTTGGGGCGCGCTTGTGAACAGGCGCTGGTATCATTTCACACAATTAACCTGAGAAATTTTGCTAAAAATAATTATGGCACCGTTGACGATGCACCTTTTGGTGGTGGTCCCGGCATGCTTCTGAAGGCTGATGTGTTATATGCTGCCTGGGAAAATGCAAAGAAGGCACTGCCAGCGATTCCAGAAAAAGATATCTGTACAATATTGCTAAGTCCCCAGGGTAAACTTCTAAAACAGGAGGCCGCAAAAAAATTCCTTAACTATAAAAGGATCATTCTGATTTGTGGTCACTATGAAGGTGTTGATGAACGTTTTATTGAAAAAGCTGTTGATCAGGAAATTTCAATTGGAGATTATATTTTAACAGGAGGAGAAGTTCCCGCTATGGTGCTTGTTGACGTTGTAACCAGGCTACTTCCTGGAGTTGTCGGAAACCCTGATTCAGTACAAGAGGAAAGTCTTGAAAACGGCCTTTTAAAGTATCCACAATATACTCGCCCAAGAACATTTAAAGGCATTAAGGTGCCAGACGTCCTTCTTGGTGGAAATCATAAAGAAATTGAAAAATGGCGTATTAATAAAAGGAAAGAACGAACAAGGACCAAACGCCCCGATCTGTGGAAACTTTTTAATGAGAAACAAAAAAACAAGCCCGACAAAAAAGCCCAAAAAAAGAGGAAAACCCCTCCCGATCAAGACAACCCAATGAAATAATAAGCATTACCAAACAATTGGCTTTTTAAATCTAAAGGATTAAAATTCATATAATGGATATAAAAATTCCAAAAGATACCACTACCAATAAAGAAGTAATTAAAACTGAAAACGACTTCGGTTGTTTTAAATGTAAATATTTTTTTATTACCTGGGACAGGGCAAACCCTCGTGGCTGCAGGGCTCACGGTTTTAAATCTCCTGAAGTTCCATCTGTTATTGTTTTTGAAAGCTCAGGAATTGAATGTCAGTTTTTTGTAAAGAAAGCCACCTCCTAAGGTTTAAAAAAAACCGCCCAGAGAATAAGGGTGTTTTATAATAATTTTATTTTTGAAAGCATGGGCTTCTTTTTTTTCTTTCTAATTTCAAAAGGTTAAGACGTTTCTTTTTAATGTCACACAATAAATGACAGATTCAACATCAAACGCTATATAACCGTCATGCAAAACAAAAATCTATTTGGACTTTTAATTGGCGCGATTATTTTTTCGACATTTTTTTCTGTAACAGCAAATGCTTATGTGAAAATATTCCGCGAAGGAAAAGAACCACTGTTAATTAACTCTGATCTTGTTCTCAATAATAAAACATTTCAAGCCAGTACACAAAAAATAAACAAAGCCTTAGCCGGTCAGTACGTTCGCAGCTATATTCAAAAACACCAAAAAATCTTTGGTATACTTTCTGTCAGCGCCGACAATCTTCAAACCAGAAGTGTAAAGAAAAGTCGGCGCGGTTATACATTTAGATTTATTCAAAGACACAACAGGGTCAGAATTGATGGAGCAGAGATTATCGCAAACTTTGATAGAAGCGGCAAGCTCAAGGCGCTTAACTCTTCGCTTTTAGGAATTTCAAATTTTAACGTCCAACCAGAAATCACAAAAGAACAAGCACTTTTTGTGATTATAAATAATCTGGAATTTAAAGATGATCTAATAATCGGTAATGACCATGGCGACGGGTTAAAAATCATTACGGAAACAGGCAAAAATCCTGTTCTTGTTTGGCAATATTCGCTCATGGGAACAAATAATACTGGTTTTGGCGCCATCCAGATCCAGGTCATTGCACGAGGAAAGAGTAAGGGAAGAATTAAACGCATAATCAATATTTCAACCGCTGCTAAAAAAGGCAGTATTAAAATTTATGATGCCTCCATTACAATTGTTATCCCAAACCCGGTATATAAAGGTGTTAAAGTTTTAGATAATGGCAAAAAGAGTGCGTTAATTCCTGAAAAAATGGTTTCAAATACTGCTAAAAATGCAAATAAAAACTTTACACTAGTGCGTGATTTCTATGGAGAGAATTTCAATCACTGGAGCTTTGACGGAGAAGGAGCTGATATAAAAGTTTCGGTGGATGTACAAAGAAAAGGATTTTGGGATGTATCAGGACTTAGAGAAAATGCTGCATGGATACCACCATGGAAGTTTTTTGCACTTGGAGCAGGCGGTAATAATTTAGATGGTTTTGAAGAAGCACTTGATATTGTTGGACACGAGTACACACATGCCGTGATAAGCGAATCAAGCAACCTTGAATATGTTTACCAATCAGGTGCCCTTAACGAACACTTTGCTGATTTATTTGGTGCGATAATAGAGCAGAGTTATTTACAACAAAAATATCCATTTTTAATTGGAGATACTATTTTAAGAGGCATGCTCAGATTAAAGGCTCCTGCGATACGAGACATGTTGAATCCAGAAAAGGGCATTGAACAACAAGTTTCACACACAAGTGATGTCCCTTTTGAATTTGGATCAGACTGCAGGCCCGCCCCAGACAACGACAATTGCGGGGTACATTTTTTAAATAGCATTCCCAATAGGGCCTCTGCACTAATCATAAATGCGCTTGGCTGGAAGAACATAAGAAATCTTTTTTTTGAGGTTATGACACATAGGATGAGATCCAAATCTGATTTTCATGATTACAGATATCAGCTTCTTGATGAATGCGAAGAAACAATGAGCGAAAATTCCTGCGCGTCTATTGCTTATGCGTTTGATACTGTGGGTATTAAGCAATAAGCACAATTTGCTTATTGTGTATAATTAAATACTTCGTCAAATATTTTGTACTTTCTGTATTCTGGATCTTCGTTTTCATTAACATCATTGAAGCGTACATTCATTAACTGGCTGGGTTTATTAATTGAAATAGTTAATGGAGATATTTTAAGTCCTACAGTTATGGTCTCGCTGTTTCTTCCCTTTTTATAAACTTTGCATCGTTTTTTTTCTTCACAACTGTATTTACTACACGTTGGGCCGTCTTGAACATACTGAGCACAAACATTAGTTTCAAAGCAGTTTGCAAGAACAAGTTTATCTTTAAAGTCAGATTCTTGGATTCCATTATTGATCACTTCACAAGCTGAATCGCCAACAGCATATAAACCAAGATATTTTGATTTATCTTCTGGAATAGTTATCAGTATTTTTTCATTACTTTTGGAGGCAATAACATAAGACAAATTAACCACAAGATTTTCATCAATCTGGACTAAAAATAATTTTTCAGAATGCATTACAGTTTTTGATATTATGTCAAGGTCATATCCTTTTTCACTCTTACAACCAGTATCTTTGTATTCTCGCCTCTCTCTTTTATTATATAATGACCCTAAATCTAACATATTAGTACTTACAGTAATTTCACCTTTTGATTTATTTGTTAATTTAATAAACCTAAGTAAAGTAGCCACCGCACCCCCATGTTTATATTCTTTTATCCCATGCGGGAAGCCAAAAGCTTCAGGTTTTAATACATTTGAGCTTATTGATTCAACAATAATGTTTTTAGGTGGGGTTCTTATTAAATAATTAATTACGGACAATATATTATTATCCTTTCCAAGTACCTCAATATTTAGAACACCATAATTTTCATTATTGTCTTGAAAATACGTTCTAAAACCCGACAATGTTAATAAAACCGAAGGGTTTAACTTATCTGAAGTTAATTTTGAATTTTTAATTTCAAGGGTTTTTCTGTCCCCCTCTATGATTAAATAAGCTTTTGTTTCTATGTATTCCATATTCTCAATATCAGGAAACGAGAAATTAATTTCAACCTCAGAGGGAACAATTGCCGGAAGCGTTATTGGTCTTTCGGCGTTAAAAACAAGTTTTTCATCCTGAAAAATATCCCGATCAAGCTTTGTATAGCTTTTAATTGCAGTAGCACTTTTTTGCCATTCAATATGTGTTTTATAAGATAATGGTTCATTATCAATTAGTTTTTGTTCTTCATTTTTTTGAGCACCAGTTTTAGGTTCAGTACTATTATCGATATCTAGTTTGGAAAAACCGCATCCAACTAAAAAATTAACAATTACAGATATTAAACTTATAAATATAATTTTTTTCATAAAAGCCTCCGTTTTGTTTTTTTTACAAAGGCTTTACATTTTTCGTGCCAGTTTAGCTGCTGCTATAGTCGTGTTTACAAGACTGGTGTCGGCCTGCACTAACAAAAACTAAATCGGTTGGCGGTAAACGCCACAATTTGTTTTATATTTGAAACTAGTTAATAAACCTAAATCTATGATCTACTTAATTGAATTAAGAGCCACAAGAGGCGGCACCCCCGGCGCCTGCTTCCTCTTTCCAACCAAAACCTGGCGAATATGTTTGACCGGAAAGCTTTTCAGTACATTCACTCGGTGGAGTTTTAAAACCTTTACAGATAGCATTAAGAAGTTCTGACGGACTTCTTCCGACTCTTGCTTGTACGTCGTTAATAACTACAGTTGGAGAACCACCAACACCATATTTTTTATTCAAATCATCATCAACATAAAATGGCGGAAACCTACCCATCCATTTGCTTTTATCATCAAACGATTTTGTTACATTAAATTTATTATCTGAAGCTTTTATGCAAGCAGATAATTTGGTTGTATTAACGTTTGCTTTTTTAAGACATGAACCTTCCTCACCTTTGTCCAAAAAACACTCAAGATAGGCAATAAACTTATCCTTTGAATCTTTTTGAATGCAGTATTGTCGCAGCTCCTCATCAATTTCTTTTTTTCCATGCATTGCATAATTACAGAATCTTATATTTATATCGGCTTTGTCTTTAAGTGCTTTCCATACAGACAACAAACCTTTTTCAATTTGGGTTCCAAACGGGCAATGAGACATTACAAATATATCTGCTGTTGGTTTATCACGTTTTTCCATGCATAACCAATTTGATTTACAAGAAGGATCACCACAATCAACTTTGCCGTCATTATTATCGTCCATATTATTATCACAAATCTCAGCTTTTGGGTCGAAACTTGCACCAACCCTTATTGCAAGATAATCTCCTTGGGGAATTGTAAATTTTTTCACTTTTTCATAATTCTTTGATTTTTCCATTTCTTTTGTAAAAAGTATGGCTGGAAGCTTGTCTAAATTTGCTTTTGTATAAATCTCTCTACCTTTGGTATCGGAATAATCGTATTGTTCAACAATTGCATCGGGAAAATCTTGTTTTAATTTTTCATCAAGCCCCGTTGTATTGCATTCTTTGCACCTTTTATCGGAAATAACGATAATTTTCCCTTTGCCGGTGCATGCAAAAGTAAAACTTAATGCGGATATTATTATTAAACAAAATAATTTTTTCATACAAACTTCACTTTCTTCTATTGATATTACTATATTATTTCCTTTTGGATTATTTATTCAATAAAATTAAAAAACGTCAACATCTTGACGCTTTTGATATAAATGGGGCCGCGTTTGGCGACCCCAAAAAGACATTTTTAAGCAGCCTTCAAATATGCAATCTTTTCTTTAGGATGCCATTTCTTATTTAATTTTTTATAAATTTTTTCGTCCCTTTTAAACTCACGGTTATAAGTTTTTGTATGACGACGAACATTTTTTTCCTGATAAGTGTAATAAGTTTTATATAAATGTGAAGACAAAAAATGCTTAAACCAGGAAATTGGAAAGCTTGGACCAATTTTATAACGAGTGGAAAAATTTCGTATATCCTTTTTCATCTGGTTGTACCAGTGATTAGCTTCCTTTGACCTATTAAAAGTTCCAAGAAAAATTGGTTTTTTTTCGTAAATAAAACCAATCTCGAAACTTTTTCCAATAGGTTTGAGATACGAGGTAAAATGATAATGGTCGTTCTTATAGACGTTTGTCTTCATATTTTCTCCTTTATTTATTGTTTATTTTGAAATACAAAAACATATCGACAATCGGATTGATTTTATGATTGTTTTTATGATTGATTTTATAAATCTCACAAATTATTTAATGTTTTCTAATTACAAACCCTTTATGTGTTGTATTTGATTGCACAAAATGCGTTCAGGTAATGTTTTTTTGTGGCAACACATACCGTCAATTGACGCTCGTAGTAATATCGAAACACAATAAATGCCAGAAATACTGTTTAAATATATGTCAATCTTCAACTAAGATACGGATAGCTTTTTTAAATTTTCAAGATTTTCTTCTTCAAGTTTCTTTTGTTCAATAAGAAGGTCCCATTGACTTTCTAAATCTGATAGAGTCAGTTGACAAGAATTAAGGTTTTTTCCAATTTCATCAAACTCATCTCCTCTTGCACTTTCAAGTTCTTTATTTAATTTTTCAATTTCAGAATAGATTTCTAAAATTTTATTTTCAAATCTTGAAGCTTCCTTTTCATGCTTTCTAATTTGTCTTTCTATCAGCTTCTTTTGTTCTTTATAGTTAAATTGCTTAACTTCAGTATTTTTTTCAATTTTCTTTTCAACATGTTTTTCCGATTTACCACTTATTGTATCAATATTTATTATTTCACTCAAAGCACCTTGCTCAAGGCTCCACAAATATTCATCATAATTACCCGGATACAAAATTAGGTTGCCATTTCTGATTTCAAGGATTTTATTTGCAACTCTTTTTACAAAACACCTATCATGACTTACAACAATAATAGAACCTTTATATTCGCTTAATGCCTGTGTTAAGGCTTCGTTTGTATAAAAATCAAGGTGGTTTGTGACTTCATCGAGTAGTAACAACGGTACTTTTTTTAATAATATCTTTCCAAGAGCAAGCCTGGCTTTTTCGCCCCCAGACAAGACACTTACTTTTTTATCGATATCGTTGCCGCTAAAAAGCAAGGACCCAGCAATATCCTTAATTTCCTGATCTAAAATATTAACATGAGCTGAGATTTTAAGTTCCTTATATACGGTATTTGAGACTGTTAATTCTTCAAAAACATGTTGTGCGTAGTAGCCGATATTAACATTTAGTCCGTATTTTATTTCACCTTTTTTTGGTTTTAATATTCCGGCCAACCCTTTAAGTAAAGTAGATTTACCTGCACCATTAAAGCCAACAATTGCCAAATGATCACCACTTCTTAAATTTAAATCCACATTACTTAGAACCACTTTTCCATCATAACCAAGCTCAAGGTTTTTTACATTCACAACTTCTTTACCTGTTTTTATTGGGTCTGGAATTTTAACTTTTGCTACAGAGTGCAAAGGTTTAATTTCAATTTTCTCCATTTTATTCATGAGTTTTAGACGCGATTGAACTTGTCTTGCCTTTGTTGCTTTAAATCCAAATCTGGCAGCAAAATCTAAAATTTCTTTTCTTTTTTGTTCAAGAGTATGTGATCTTTTTTTAAGTTCCTCTCTGATCTGATTTTTATATGTAAAATACTCGTCAACATTTCCTGGATATTTTGAAACTTCACCACCTTCAATTTCCAAAGTGTAATTTGTTGTTTTTTTCAGGAATTCCCTGTCATGTGAAATTATTAAAAAAGATTTATTATAATCCTGCAAAAACTTTTCAAATGCCAGCAATGTTTCAAGATCCAAATAATTTGTGGGTTCATCAAGAAGAAGTAAATTTGGTTCTTCGCCCAATAAATGCAACAGTTTTGCCCGCATTCTAAACCCGCCGCTTAATGTTGAAATTGGCTTATTAAACATTTCCTCTGAAAGTGCAAGCTTTTTTGCAATATTCTTAAGTTCCCACACAGGCAGCAAACAATCTGATAAATAATTTTCAAGAGTTTGATCAGAGGACCATTCTACTTCCTGCTGTAAATATCCTAATTTGATACTTCTTGATTTAATTACATTTCCAGAATCGAGAACCTCTAGGCCACAAATTATTTTTAAAAGTGTGGTTTTGCCAGCGCCATTTGGTCCAATTACACCAACATGTTCTCCATCATTTATTGAAAAAGTTTCACTTTTAAATATGACTTTTGTTCCGAATGACTTATTTGCATTATGAAGCTGGAATAAATTACTGCTCATTATTTACTTTCATGAATTAAAGCGGCGATGTATGCCTGCCCGAGAGACAAACCACCGTCATTAGATGGCACATTTTTATTAAAATATGGTGCAAAACCGTTTTGTAATAATTTGTCATATAATAAATTACTTAAAAGTCTGTTTTGAAATACTCCGCCACTTAAAACCACCTTTTTAATGCCTTTCTCCATTGATACACGCCGACAAACGCTAAGTGTGAGTTCTGAAACTGTTGAATGGAACCTGCCAGCAATTATACCAAGTTTTTCACATTTTTCCATATCACCTACAATTTGTTTTATTGTAGGTATAAGATTGATGAGATATCTTTTTTTGTTGTCTTGCCAGTATTCATTGATCTCAAAGTCGTATGGTACTGTATTTATAGACTTATCTGCAATGTTTTCTAGCATAATTGCAGCCTGACCCTCATAAGTATTAATATGGCAAATGCCAAGTAATGAACTTACTCCATCAAAAACCCGCCCTATGCTTGATGTTATAGGGGA
>CAZQUK010000002.1:0-5604 GCA_964596435.1 uncultured Oligoflexia bacterium | reverse complement strand
AGGGGAATTAATATTTGATTCAAGGAGCTTCAATATTTTTTTCTCTTGTGAAATTAAATATTTTGGTAAGTATTTTTTAAAAGCATCCGAACCAAAAGCAGAATATAATAAACTTATGGCTACCCGGTAAGGGTTTTTTTCTGCCAGATCACCACCAGGAAGCTTAAACTGATTTACATGCGCAACTCTCTCATAGTTTTTTCCATCTACAAACAAAATTTCCCCACCCCACAATGTTCCATCATCCCCATACCCTAACCCATCAAATGCTACACCAATAACTGGTTCATATAAACCATGCTCAGCTAAAACTGAGCAAATATGCGCATGATGATGTTGAACCTCCATTACTTCACCATTAACACTTGGATAATTATAATCAGGATGCATGTCAATTACATACGTGGGATTTTTGATTCCACAAAATCTTTTAAGATGGGCCAAAGCTTCTTCTCTGAACATATGTGATTCGTAAAATTCCATGTCGCCAATATATTGTGAAACATAGGCTCTATTTGACGTTACTACACAAACACTGTTTTTCAACTGCCCGCCCAGGGCTACTATTTCAAAATTATTTTTATTTTGAGCCTTAAGTGGAAACCATGCCGGAACATAGCCCCTTGAGCGTCTTAATATTATTGGCTCTTTTTTTTCAACTATGCATGCTGCAATTGAATCATCTACTCTTTGATAAATGCGTCTATCATGCATCAAAAAAAGATCCGCAAGTACCTTAAGACTAATTAATGCTTCAGTGTTATCAATTACAATAGGTTCATCAGAATTATTTGCGCTAGTCATAACAATTATAGCTTCTTTTGAACTTTGTTTTTGAATTTCCTCTAGCAAAAGATAATGAAGTGGCGCATAAGCAAGCATCACACCTAATTGATTATTATCGGGCGAGATACAATCTGATATAGGTAAATTTTTACGTTTATTTAATAATAGAATTGGCCTCTCAATACTTAAAAGAAGTTTTTCCTCTACACTTGAAATATAGCAGATTTTTTTTGCTATATTAATATCTTTAACCATTATGGCAAACGATTTACTGATCCTCTTTTTACGTTCTCTTAGCAAAGAAATAGCTTTTTTAGAATAGGCATTTACTGACAAATGGAACCCGCCAATACCCTTTATAGCTAGTATTTTATCATCTAATATTGCACTTGCCGTTTGTTTAATTGGGTCACCAGTAAGTAATTTACCTTCATTTGAAAGCAGAATTAGTCTCGGCCCACATGTTTGGCACGAATTGGTTTCTGAGTGGAACCTTCTATCGGTTGGTGAATTATACTCATAATTACACTCTTCACATTGAGTGAAATCAGACATTGTTGTTTTTTCGCGGTCATAAGGCAAATCATTAATAACAGAAAAGCGAGGGCCACATTGTGTGCACGTAATAAATGGAAATTTATACCTCCTGTTTTTTATATCCATCATTTCACTTAAGCAATCATTACAAACAGCAATGTCCGTTGGGATTGGCGGGGCATTAATTTCGCTCTTAAAGCTTTTCTTAATAGAAAAGTTTTTATATTCTTTCTTATCTACATCAAGTACAGTTATTTCATCAATTTTTGAAGCTGGAGGGGATTTTACTCTTAGATCATTAATAAAATCAGTAATATTGTCATTATTTCCACTAATATAAATTTCAACATTTGATGATGTGTTTTTGACTTCTCCCAAAAGTGAATATGTATGTGCCAGGTTATAAATAAATGGTCTGAACCCAACCCCCTGCACAACTCCAGTAATTTTTATTAATTTGAAATTTTCCAACAATTAAGTTACCTGTTCTGTTCATTTACCCGGTAAATAATGACTTATACCAATTCCAAAAAATAAATGTGCAATTATTGAGTGCCACTATTGGAATATTAGATGAAAATATTAGTACAAAAGTGTAATTTATTTTTGTAATTGGTACTATCATACTTAAAAACCATTGTTTACAATAGTTTAATCAACTACTTCATATTAAAAAGAGAATACAAACCTTGACGTCTCGGGTTAAGTATAATGATATCTATTATCTGAAAGAATAATTTTTTATGCATGAAGTCACGCTGGCTGGTAATATTCTTGAAACACTAAAAGAAAAGCTTAAGGCACACCCTGATGCCCGATCAAAACCCAAAACCCTGTGCCTTGGAATTGGCCAGATTGCCGCAATTGACAAGTCCTGCCTAAAATTTGCTTTTGAAATACTAACCAAAGACACCGAGAACGAAAACATTGAAATTGTTTTTAACGATATTCCATGCAAAGTTTTTTGCTCAAATTGTCAAAAAGAGGTCTTATCTGCAAAAGACAGTTTTTCATGTCCTATATGTTTAGAAAATAAAACAAAATTAATCTCAGGGCATGAGCTTGTAATTGAATACATTGAAATAAATGAATCATGAGGGAAATTTATGCACAGAATTGATATTAATGAAAACATATTAAAGACAAATGATGAGATTGCACAAAAAAACTCATCAATTTTTAAAGATCATGGAATTTATGTGTGTAATATCATGAGCGCACCTGGCGCTGGTAAAACATCGCTCATTGAAAACACTATCAAGGCTCTAAAAAATAAATATAAGATTGCGGTTATTGAAGGTGATATCCAGGGCGATGACGACGCCAATAGAATAAAAAAACTTTCCATACCAGTAGTTTCAATTAATACAGGTGGCGCGTGTCATCTAAATGCACACATGGTTATGGGTGCTCTTCATGATCTTGATCTTCACAATCTTGATATTATAATTATTGAAAATGTTGGGAACCTTGTTTGTCCCGCGGAATTTAACCTTGGTGAAAAAGACAAAATTATGCTTTTAAGCATAACCGAGGGTGATGACAAACCCGGTAAGTACCCATTAATGTTTAGCCGCTCAAAAGCACTTTTAATTAATAAAATTGATTTATCGGCTCATTGCGACGCGTCCCCCGCCAAAGTTGAAAAAAAATCCAGACTCATAAACCCTGAGCTTGTTTGCTTTAAAATATCTTCAAAAACCGGGGTGAATCTTGATCTTTGGTTTTCCTGGCTTGAAAAACAGATAAATATGGAGAAACAAAATGTGTCTTGCTGTACCGGTTAAAATTACAGAAATTTTAGATAATGGAAAAACAGGAAGAGTAGATTTCGGTGGTGTAACACAAACTATTTCGCTAGTACTTCTTGATAATATTCAACCTGGAGATTATGTGCTTATTCATGCGGGTTTTGCAATAACAAAGCTTGATGAAGGCGATGCAATTAAAAATCTTCAAACACTAAAAGAATTAATAACATCATATGAAACACATTGAAGAATTTAGAAATAACGAACTTACAACACGACTGGTTGAAAATATTAACAATGAAGCTAAAACTCCCATAAAACTTATGGAGGTTTGTGGTACCCATACAGTTAATATTGCAAAATTTGGAATAAAAAGCCTAATTTCAAGTAACATAAAACTTACAAGTGGTCCTGGTTGTCCGGTTTGTGTAACTAATTGCAGCGAAATTGATACACTTCATTATATTGCAGGACTAAATAATATTATTTTATGTACCTACGGTGACATGATGAAGGTACCAGGCTCAAACCTGACATTAAACGACGCTAAAAGTACAGGTGCCGACGTCAGGGTTGTATACTCGGCACTAAATGCTCTTAATATTGCAAAAAACAATAGCGATAAAACCGTTGTTTTTGCGGGCGTTGGTTTTGAAACAACCACTCCTGCAAGTGCGCATTTAATTTTAGAAGCTGAAAGCTTAAGGCTTAATAATATTCTTATTTATTCCATGCATAAACTTGTACCTCCTGCACTAACTGCACTTGCCTCAAGTGGCGATATTGCACTTAACGGCCTTATTCTTCCAGGACATGTAAGTACAATTATTGGTGCTTGCGCCTATAATGAATTTATTAAGCAATTTAGTGTGCCTTCCGTAATAACCGGATTTGAGGCTCTTGATATTTTACAATCTATTTTAATGTTGCTTAAACAAATCAATTCAGGACGTAGTGGCACTCTTGATATTCAGTACAATAGGGCCGTAAACAATACAGGTAATCTTAAAGCAATTAATCTTATTAAAGATGTTTTTGAAAAATGCGACACTAGTTGGCGAGGAATTGGAAATATTCCAAACAGTGGTCTTAAAATAAAAAGTAAATATTCCAAATTCGATGCTCTTGTAAGACTAGAAGTACCATTAATTCAAGCAACGGAGCCTAAAAACTGTCTATGTGGAAATATTCTAAAGGGTATATCAAAACCCGAAGACTGCATGTTTTTTGGAAACAATTGCACGCCCGATAACGCAATTGGACCATGTATGGTTTCAGGTGAAGGGGCTTGTGCTGCGGCTTACAAATATGGTGGAACATTCGCAGACTATGGAGCATAAACAATGAAAAACAATATTACTCTAGCACATGGCGCCGGTGGCAAACTTACAAGGGATTTAATAGACAAAACAATTATACGTATTTTGCAAACAAATGGTAGCAACACACTTCTTGATGTGATAAATGATGCTGCATCGTTTAGTGCCAAGTGCGACCTTGCATTTACAACAGATTCATACGTGGTTAACCCTATTTTTTTTCCAGGTGGCAATATTGGAACACTTGCAGTTTCAGGCACCGTAAACGACCTTCTTAGTCGTGGTGCCATCCCAAAACACCTAAGCCTTTCCCTGATAATTGAAGATGGACTACCAATTAAAGACCTTGATGAAATACTACTTTCAATTTCAAATACCTGTAAAATGGCAGGTGTTTCTATTTTAACAGGTGACACTAAAGTTGTTGAGCATGGTAAGGCTGATAAAATATTTATTAATACCGCTGGAATTGGTTTTATACCTAAAGGTAGAGCTGTTTCAACGGCCGGCGCCAAACCCGGTGACACTATAATTGTTAGTGGCACAATTGGTGATCATGAGGTGGCAATATTAAAAACCCGCGAAGAATTGGGCTTTAACGTGGATATTGAAAGTGATTGCGCACCACTTAATGACATGCTTGAGTGCGTGTTTGAGGCACTTGGAAAAGACAGCATTGGTTTACATACTATTAAAGATCCAACACGTGGCGGACTTGCTGGTGCTCTTTATGAAGTAGCAAGTAATTGCAATATATTAGTTGAAATCCAAGAAGCTTTAGTTCCAATTAAAGTGGAATGCATAAGCACGTCTGAATTATTTGGTCTTGACCCACTTTACATGGCCAATGAAGGCAAGCTTGTCATTTTTTGTAAGGACAATGTAGCAGAAACCATAGTTTCTGCCTTAAAAAAACACACACTTGGAAAAAACGCTGCAATTATTGGAAAAGTGACGAGCCCAAAAACCCCAGGTGTGGTTTTGCTAAATACTTTATCAAGAGGTAAAAGAATACTTCCAATGCTTTCGGGGCTTCAGGTACCAAGAATTTGTTAAAATAATTATTAGTTAAAATAGAAATTAAGTGCCATATCAATATCAGCACTCTGCATAGGCTCAATGTTGTCTTTCAGTAAATGCACCCTAACACAAATTTGCCGCATAATATATTCCAAGGTTTCTCTATTATTAAAATAGAAATACTTATCACC
>CAZQUK010000001.1:29043-41917 GCA_964596435.1 uncultured Oligoflexia bacterium | reverse complement strand
ATCTTCATAATATAATGAACTGGTTGGGTTTAATTTAAAATAATCCTCAACATTCTTTGATTCAGGATCAACATCAATTAGCACAACCCTGATTCCATTTTGGGCAAGTATAGTAGCAATATTTATCAGGAGGAAACTTTTGCCCACTCCACGCGCAGGCGCACACATGGCAATAAATTTTAATTTGGAATTAATAAAATCATCCTGAATGGCGGACCCTCTTTTTTCCATTATTTTTCTGAGTGTATATGCCTGATCACCCATTTAATTTCTCTTCCTGCAGTATTTATAAATCCATTATTAAAGACACCAGACGCTCCCGTGTTGCCTCTTCCATATCTTCCGGAACCCTTTGACCCGTTGTAAAATAGGATAAGGGTAATTTAAATTTTTGTGAGCTGTTATATAACGCACCAAAAAATGTGGCCTCATCAAGTTTGGAAAATATAACACTTTCAGGTTTAAACATGGAAAAACGCTTGCCTGTGTCATACAACTCAGCGTCCCTCGTGGTTGATGAAAGAACAAGCTCTCTTCTTATACCCGGAATGCAGGATAACAGCTCTTCCATTTCATATAATGACTCAGCATCCTTTGGCGAGCGCCCCGTAGTGTCAAGAAGAATAAGATCTAAATTTCTAAAATCACTAACTGCTGATTTTAATTCCACCGCAGAACTGGCGGCCCGAAATGGAATATTTAAAATTTTTGCATACGTTGATAACTGATCGACAGCCGCAATCTTATAGCAATCAACATTAATCAAACCAACCTTTAAATCTTTTTTTAAGATCGCATCACTTGCGAGTTTTGCAATTGTTGTGGTTTTACCAACGCCTGTTGGACCAATTAATGCAATCATTGTTGGTCCGTTTGACTTCCCTATGTTCTCAAGTATTTGAACAACTTCAGTGCTTTCCATTATTTCTTTTGCAAGCTGGTCAAGGACCACGTCAGCATTTGCGGTTTCTTCGCTTAAAAGCTCAAAACCAACTTTTTTAATTAATGAATATGCAAACCGTTTATCCATACCAGCCATTATAAGTTGTTCAAATGCATCTTGTAACTCCTGCGTTGATAATTTACTTTTAGCAATTAAGGTCTGTGCTCCGGTAGTATTATCTTCATTACTTACATTTCCTTTTTGAATATCTAAAATCATTTTCTTAATTTTATGAAGCTCTTCGGCCAAATCACCCCCACCCTTTTCAACTAGCGCACCTTCATCTTCAATATTTAAATATGCATCCTTATTGCGCATTTGTTCGGTTTCTTTTCTCACGCTTCTGATCCAAGACTCATCAACTTTCTTTTTTTCTTCAATTATCTTTTTATTGTTATAAGTTGTTTTAATAGAAGTTTCCTGCTTTTCTTTTTTATCATCTATAATATCAGCATATCTAACGGCAGTTAGTTTTTTGTTCTTTTGTGCTTTTGCTGCTGCGATGTTGCTATTCAGTGAAACTTTATCCTTGGTTTTTACAGCCATTTGTTCAAGTTTCTTATCAAAGTAATTATTTAGAATTTCTGACTGTTTTCCCGCGGGCATTTTCTGTAAAGCCTCAACACTTTTTTGAGGGAGCCTTTTTTCATAATATTCTTTTTTATACAGAGATTTTTCGGAAATTGCTGCAGTTATTTCAAACGATGGCTTTGATAATAAACCGAAAGCTTTTTTGTTTTGTCGTGTTTGAAGTATTATGGCATCCGGACCCAATTCTCTTTTTACTGTATCGATGGCTTCCTGGATTGTCGGTGCTTCGAATTTTTTAACTTGCATATGCTACCCTCACTGTTCCAAAAGATTCAACATCAATATTTGAAGTGATCTCATTATGAGAAAGCACGACGATATTGGGTATGAATCTTTCGATTAATGTTTTTAAATGTGGTCTTATTATCGGAGAACATAAGACAACTGCCTGATCAGAATAATTTATTAATTCTTTAGCTTTTTCGTTAAGCTGTGCAATTAACTCTCTGACAAAATCAGGTTCAATTGATAACTGTTGTCCCTGATCGGTTTGAATAATTCCTGCGGCAATAGTTTCCTCAATGTTTCTGTCGAGTGTTAACAATCGTATTTTCCCATCCACCCCAATTAATTTCTTGGTGATATTTCTGGCAAGTGCCGTCCTTACATGTTCAGTTAATAACGATGTATCCTTTTGGTGTGGAGCAATATCGGCTAAAGTTTCAAATATAGATCTTAAATCTCTGACAGAAACCCCTTCTTTTAACAGGTTTTTCATAACACCAAGTATACTTCCAAAAGAAAGCACATTTGGTATTAACTCTTCTACCACTTTTGGACTTGTTTGCTTGAAAGAATCAATAAGCACCTGGAGTTCTTGTCGTCCAAGTAATTCTGAGGCATTTTGTCTGATAACCTCGGTTATATGTGTTGCAATTACAGTTGATAAGTCTACCACTGTATAGCCCGCCAGTGTGGCTTCTTCTTTTTGCTGTTCCGTGATCCATAAAGCTTCCAGTCCAAACGCAGGTTCTTTTGTAGGTACACCAGAAACTTTTTCAATAACCCCGCCTGGATCCATTGCCATTATGTGCCCAACCATAAGTGAGCCTGTGCCAACCTGAACACCTTTTAGTAATATTTGATAATCACCGGGTTTAAGCTCTAAATTATCTCTTATTCTAAGAGGTGGAACAATTAATCCAAGATCAAGCGCAAATTGTTTTCTAATATTTGTAATTCGCTCTAAAAGATCTCCATTTTGTTCAGTATCAACAATACTAATTAACCCATATCCAACCTCTAACTCAAGTACATCAATTGGAAGCAGGTTCTCAAGTTTTTCAGATGCCGGCTTGTGCGATTCTTCCTCAACATGCCTTTTTTCATCTTCTTCAATTCGTATTTCCTTGCGCCTTAAATAATAAGCAAGTCCAATAAGAGCCCCAGAAAGTAATAAAAACGGAAAAGTTGGAAGGCCAGGAACAATTGCCATTACAAGCAAAACGCCACCGGCAACATACAAAGCCTTGGGTTTCATGAAAATCTGCTTTGCAAATTCCTGAGTTAGATTTTTCCCACTTGATGTTCTTGTAATAATAATACCTGCTGCAGTTGAAATAACCAGGGCAGGTATTTGAGAAACAAGACCGTCACCAATTGTTAATAATGTAAAAGTCTCTGCCGCTTGAGAAATCGATAACCCCTTTTGCAAGGTTCCAATAACAATACCACCAATAATATTCACAAATACAATTAAAATACCCGCAATAGCATCACCACGAACAAATTTAGAGGCACCATCCATGGCTCCATAAAAATCTGCTTCTTTGGAAATTTCTTCTCGTCGCCTTCTTGCCTCTGTTTCATTAATAACGCCGGCATTCAGATCCGCATCAATGGACATTTGTTTTCCAGGCATTGCATCCAAAGTAAATCTTGCCGCTACTTCTGCAACACGACCGGCACCTTTTGTGATAACTATAAAATTTATAATTACCAAAATTAAAAACACAACTATACCAACCGCATAATTTCCACCAACTACAAAATCACCAAATGATTTAATGACATCACCAGCCGCCGCTGTTCCTTCCTCCGCACCGTTAAGTAAAATTCTTCTGGTCGTAGCAACGTTAAGAGATAATCTAAATAATGTTGTGACCAATAAGATAGAAGGGAACACACTAAAATCCAGGGCTCTGTTGGTATATACTGCCGTTAATAATAAAACTATCCCTAATGCAATACTAAATGTTAGCAGTAAATCAAGTAACGCTGGCGGTAGAGGTATAACCATAACGGCCAACACGCCAACCAGGCCAATAGCAAGAACCAAGTCTGAATTTTTTGATAACCTATTTAAAATACTTTCCATAAGCTAAACTAAAACCTCCTGTTTTTTAGCCTATAAACGTAGGCTAATATTTCAGCTACAGCTTTATATAAATTTCTTGGAATCAGCTGTCCGACCTTTACAGTTTTAAAAAGTGTTCTTGCGAGTGGAACGTTTTCTACTAATGGCACACCTGCTTCGGTAGCAACTTTTTTGATTTTTTGAGCAATAAAATCGGCGCCTTTTGCAACAACTCTTGGGGCAAATGATTTTTCTTTATCGTATTTTAATGCTACAGCAATATGTGTTGGGTTAGTTACTATAACATCCGCCTTTTTCACTTCCTGCATCATTCTACGTCTGGCCATTTCTTTTTGAACGGACCTGATCCTGGCTTTTATTAACGGATCTCCTTCGCGTTCTTTCTGTTCCTGCTTTGCCTCTTGTTTGGTCATACGAAGTTTTTTGCTGTGCTCCCAGCGTTGAATAGCATAGTCAAATGCTGAAAAAAGAAATAGTGCTCCCATTAATGATAAAAATATTACAAAGGCATTTTCTCCATACTCTTTTATTAGAGCTGGTGGTTCATTGAGAATGTGAAGAGGTGATCTAAAAACCTCAATTCTGATCCAATAGTAACTAATACTGAGGACGACAATAATTTTTATAATCAGCCTTACGCCAGTTAGAAGCTGCCGCATGGAAAGATATTGCTTAAAACCTTTGATGGGATTAATTTTATTTAAATTCGGAGTTAAAGGCTCCGTTGAAAATATTGCCCCAATTTGCACAAAACTTCCCAAAGCACCCACTAGAGCCGCTGCCAGACAAACAGGAAAGCCAATCGTAACCATAACCCTAAGTGCTCTTTGTAATGAAACCAAAAGAATATTGTCGCTTATACCATTTATTTCACCCGATATTGCCGAGGAAAAGATTGAGATCATGTAGTCCACCAATTCCCTGCCCATAGATGGCGCGAAGGCATATAGTGCAACACCAGCAGCAAATAGAGCCATAATTCCATTTAGCTCCTTGCTCTGAGCAACTTGTCCCTTTTTCCGCATTTCTTCCATGCGGTAGGGGGATTCTTCTTCGCCTAGATCCTCTCTCGGCCTATCTTCTTCGTCCAAATTTCCTCACAATTCTATTTTTGTCCCAGTATGACCATTACATCTTCCATCCAAAAACCCATTCGTTCGATTATGTCTTTTACTACCGCTTGAAATGTTGGAATACTTAGCAAAAGAACAATCATTCCAACTAATGTACTTACCGCAAAAGTAAGCACCCAGAAGTTTAACTGCGGCATTGCTTTTGTGATTACACCAACGGCAACGTTTATTGCAAAAAGAGAAACAGCAACAGGGGCTGAGATTTGCATAGCAAACTTGAATACCTGTCCTGAAATTTCAACAAGTTTTGCTGAAAAAAGTCCACCAAACGCAGCTTTTCCGATTCCAACAATCTGAAAACTCATTAGTGAAGCCTTAAGAAACATATGATGGCCATTTATGGCTAAAAAAGTCAGCATCGCAATTGCAATCTGTAATTCTGCAATAACATGGGTCCTAGCTTCTTGCTTTGGGTCATATACTGTTGCAATTGAATATCCCATAAAATTACCAGTTAAATTTGCCCCAAATTGAAAAGCATAAAACGCCATCCTGGCAGTATAAGCAAGAGCCAACGCAAATAAGACTTCAAGAGTAATTGTCTGAACAATCCCACTTGTCGTACTGCCCCAAACCAAAGCATCTGCCGGATTTACAATGCCTGTTGAGATCAAAATGGGGTAAAGTGCAACTGATAGAACCAAGCCAAATAATACTTTCACTTTCTGCGGTACATAATTCTCACCTATAAAGGGAAGAACACTAACAAGCACTGAAAAACGCACAAGTACAGCAAAAAATGTCAGCAACTCTTCTTGGTTTAAGTGAAAGATACCCATTACCTAACCCATTCCCCAGCATTTCCTAAAACATCCTTTGCAAAAGACTGCAGAACCTCTAGCATCCATGGAGCCAAAATCATGATAACGATAAGTACTGCTGCAATTTTTGGAATAAATGTTAATGTAGCTTCATTTATCTGTGTTACAGCCTGGAGCACGCTTACAATAACACCAACCACCATTGCAGCCATAAGCATTGGTCCAGCCAGCAACACCGCCGTTTTAATTGCCTGCGTTCCTAATCCCATAACAAATTCTTCAGTCATCAAAACCTCCAGTGTTCTAACACCATCAACCAAAGCTCTTAATCAGACTTCCAATAATCAGTTCCCAACCATCAACAAGCACGAAAAGTAATACCTTAAATGGAAGAGAAATAAGTATTGGAGGGAGCATCATCATACCCATTGCCATAAGCACACTTGCAACAACCATGTCTAAAACTAAAAAAGGTAAATAAAGCATAAAACCAATTTGGAATGCTGTTTTTAACTCACTAATAACAAAAGATGGCACTAGAACATATGTTGGAACTTCTGTTCTATTATTTGGTTTATTAATTCTTGCTAAATTCAGAAAAAGCTCCAAATCCTTTTCTCTGGTTTGGTTGAACATAAATTCCCTGAGTGGGGCTTCTGCATTTTCAAATGCAATTTTCTGATCAATTTTTTCCTCCAAAAAAGGACTAACAGCATTGTTATTTATATTTGTCCAAGTTGGTGCCATTATAAAAAAAGTTAAAAATAATGAGAGGCCAACTATTATTTGATTAGGCGGCATTTGTTGTGTACCAAGCGCTTGTCTTAAAAATCCAAGAACAACAACAATTCTGGTAAATGATGTCATCATTATCAAAATTGCAGGCGCCAGCGTTAGCACCGTCAACATTAGCACTAGTCTTAATACCGACACGAGATCACTCGGCTTACTGCTGTTAAGAAAAGAAAGAGACAATGATGGCAACGAAATACCAGAAGAACCTGGAAGATAAGCTGCTCCACCATTTTCCGCATAGGCACACACATTCACTACACCCATGAATAAAGTCAAAAAAAGCGCTAATGATAATATTTTGCGCTTAATTTTCATATTTTTTTCATCCCCTCAATTCTGCCTCTTATTTTGTCCCTAATATTTACTCCAGAACTGGGTTTTTGCGTCGATGTCTTATTATTCATATTATTCATTGTTCTCGGTCTTGATACTGCCGATCCCAAGAGGTCCGCAAATATCGGGTGCCCGGCACTTTCTGCCCCTGTTCCCATTTCTTTTGTGATATTTTCATTCTGGTTTCGATAATTTGATTCCTCAATAACCAGCTCATTATCGTAGTCCGACAAATTTGCAATAAGATTAATTGATTCATCAGTAACCCCTAAAACCATTTTCCTTGATGCAACCCTTACAATTGCAATACTTTTCTTAGCATCCAGCTGGTGGTTTGAAATTATTTCAACTTCTGAATTGTCTTTTTTAAGTTTATTTCTCATAAATAATCTTGCCACAGAACCAGCAATATCTTTATTGCTGGTTTTACTTTTACTTATCAGCTTAGCTTTACCGCTTTTTTTTGCGATCTTTTTCAAAAGAAGAAGTACTATTCCCAACAGACCAAAAACAAGAACCACAGCACCAATTGTTCTTGTTAAATTTATTATACTGTTACCACTTGTTAGCCTTGTGGGATCGGTTTTTGAGTTTGTGGTTTTTACTTGTCTTCCCAGGCTTTTTTCAGATGGGGTCTTGTTTTTCATAACGTTCTGCAATAGTGCGGTTTCTTCTGCAGAATTTTGTCTATTTACAATGCTCTTTGCTTCAAGATCTGTTGCTTTTTTTGCACTTGCAGAACTTGTACTTACTTTGTCAGAATTTTTTGAGTTTATTTTAACTGTAAGAATTTTTCCCTTGGTTTCTATGTTAATTTGATTTTTATATTTTTCTGCTGTTTCATTAACTGTCAATCTGCATCTGACAACGCTTGGGGTATACTGATAGGCAAAAACTTTTTTCAGATCAGGCCCCATAACTGAAAATATTTTTGCCGGGTAAACAGAGATATCCTTCAGGCTAATCTGAACAATATCTCTAAGGTACTCGACTTTAACCTGGGATTCTGCAATCTGTTTGTCAAAAAGCAGATCCACCTGTACCCCGTCAGATACCTGCACCTGTCTTAGCACTGTTAATGAAAACGCTGAAACTGCTGTAATATTAAATATTATAAATACTAATACTGAACTTACTATTAATCGCCTTCCATGGCTCATAATTTTTCTCCCTCAAAAAATATTTAAAAAATCCAGATGAATTTTTTAAATAAAGCCTACTTATTTTAACTGCTCAATTCTCTCAACTGGTGAAATAATATCGGTGAGTCTTACACCAAATTTTTCATTTACAACAACGACTTCACCTCTGGCTACTAACTTATCATTTACCAGAACCTCAAGCGGCTCACCGGCAAATTTTGAAAGTTCAACAACTGACCCCTGAGCCAACTGCAAAATGTCCTTTATGGCCATTTTAGAACGCCCAAGCTCCACAGTAACCTTA
Organism: uncultured Oligoflexia bacterium; assembly: GCA_964596435.1. Classification (GTDB taxonomy): domain Bacteria; phylum Bdellovibrionota; class UBA1018; order UBA1018; family CAZQUK01; genus CAZQUK01. The sequence continues at coordinate 33,598 of CAZQUK010000001.1, read as the reverse complement.
AGCGGTATGTCTAATATAAAATCAAGTGAATGAACATTACCTACTTCTTTTTTTGCACCAGCAGGGGCGCTTTCTTCCTCTGCCCCGTCATCCACCTCTTCAGCCGCTCCTTTTGCTGCATTTAATGCTGAATCAAGTTCGGTATTTTCTTCGTTTACGTCCAATGGAGTTGCGATTTCTTCTGCCATTTTTTTCCCCTTTGTTATTTATTAATTTTATTATTCTTCCTCAAGTAGCTTCGTTATTTGTACTGCCCTATTGCCTCTTGAAGCACCAAAAAAACATTTGAACTTTGTCACCTTTTCTATCTGTAAATCCATTTCACCATCGGCATCCTGGTTAAGTGGAATAATATCTCCGATATCCAAATTTACCATATCACCAACAGTAATCTCGGCCTCGCCAAGATTTATTGATAAACTTACCATCGTACTTCTTAAATGATCCTCCATTTTTTCAATCCATTCTTTATCAACCCTGTCTGTTTCTGTTTGAAATGATGATGATAATTTGGCTTTAATTGGTTCAAGTGTTGCGTATGGAATAACAAGTGCTATTGTTCCACTTGCATTTTCAAGCTCGACCTCAAATGTGGTTGAAATAATAACTTCAGATGGTGGTACAACACCAACAAACTGCGGGTTCACTTCGGTTCTCACATAAGAAATAGCAGTTTTATGAACTGGGAGCCAGGCTTCTTCAAGATCTCTTAATGCCAGCTCCATAACCTTTTCCATTAAAGAAAGTTCAATACGCGTAAATTCTTTGCCTTCTATTTTTGTATATGGCCTATCTGTACCGCCAAAATAACTATCAACAAGTGCATATGCCAGTTTTGATTCAAAAACCAGAAGACCAGGACCCCTAAGATCGTCAAATCGCATAATACACATACAGCTTGGTATTGGGAGAGTATTTACAAATTCACCGAATTTAAGAAGATCCGTGGAAATAATACTGATAGCTGCAATTTTTCTTAAAGAATTTGAAAGTGAAATTCTGTAAAGACGAATAAAACGTTCATAAATGATATCCAAAGTGGGCATTCGCCCGCGGATAACTCTATCCTGGTTGGTTAGATCATAAGGCGTTATCTCGGATTCGTCCTCTTCACCGCCTATATCACCAATATCACCCAGAGCACCACCAGCACCTGCTGCTGCTTCTTCGCCGCCATCTTCGCCTTCTTCTGAAACGGCACTTAACAGGGCATCAACTTCATTTTGTGAAAGTACTTGATTCATAATTTTGCCATCCTAGCTTTTTTATTTTAATAACCTCAAATCCTTAAGGTTACTTATAAAACCTACTAACTGCTTACCGCAAAGTTAGTAAAATATACCCCCTTGACTTTTCCTGTTACAAGAAAACCATTCAATGCATTTCTGATTTCTTCTTTTATGTAATCCCGCCCTTCAGCCGTTGCAAGATCTGCGGGCCTCTTGCTGTTAAACAGGTCAATAATAACATTACGGACCTGCGGCATCTTTTGATTTACTTCTGCTTCAGCATCAGTATTTGGAACTTCAACAGAAATATTAACTCTTACGAATTTTGGAGAAACACTCCCTGGAGTTGAAAGATTAATTGTAAATTGTTCAAGCGTTACCATTCTGCCAAATTCAATGGCATGCCCCTTGGCCGCTTTAGTCTCACCACCAGCACCACCATGTCCGCCAGCCTTGGCAGCTTCACCATGTCCGCCGCCGCCGCCACCCTCACCCTCTGCAGCTTCTTCTCCATGTGCTGGTTCATCTGCAGCAATATCGTGAACAGTTGGCTCACCACTTTCTTTTTGAAATGAAATAAAAAGAACACCAATAAGACCTAGAGTAATAAGTAAATTAACCCCAACAAGAATTAAAACTAACTTACCCGGTCCTGAAGATGGCTGTTCCGTTACTGGCGCCAAAGCCGCTTCTTGTTTTTCATCTGGCATTACTAAGAGGTCTCCTTCACACCCCTACTACTATTTTGCAATGCCTTTGAAAAAGGAACAAGTAGGCAATTTCAGCCCAGGCAAATATCGTCACCTGGAAAATTATGCCCCCAGGTTTTTTGAAAAATATTCACACTATAAGCTTAAGGGGCGCCAAAACTTTGGCACCCCCCTGTGCAAGCTTATATAACTTTATTATCCACGACCAATATTTAGAATTTCCTGCATCATCTGGTCGGCTGTATTAACAACTCGACTATTTGCCTGGAAGTTCCGTTGCGCGGTCATTAAGTTAATGAATTCATTAGCTATATCAGTCGTTGAAGACTCAAGGCTCTTTGAGTTCACCTGACCACGGCCACCAGTTTGCGGTGCACCAAGAGTGGCTTGCCCGGATAATCTACTTTCCCTGTATAGATTCTTACCTAATTTAAATAATCCTTCAGGATTTTCAAATTTTGCAAGCGCAATCCTCGCAATGTTTAAGCTCTCACCGTTACTGTAAAGAGCTGCAAGCACACCATCATCATTAAACGTCATACCAGCAAGCGTTCCTGCAGTATAACCATCCTGACCTGTCTTATATGCTTCAGATTCTGTACCATATTGAGTAACTTCAACACCCGCGCCACCGTGTTCTTTGTCTGTTCCGAAGTTAAATTCAATAGGTTGATCAGCGTGCGCGCCACCTTTAAAGCTAAAGGAAGAATCACCAACTTCTTGATTCATTAACCGTCCGTCACTATCAAAAGACAGTGATCCATTTGCCTGCTGAACCTGTTTTCCTTTTTCGCCACCTTCAACCTCTTCACCATTAACCATCGCTCTCCACACCCACTTACCATTATCAACTTTATTAAAATATAAAGTCACAACGTGTGCAACACCGGCTGAGTCATAAACAGTTGAACCAGTTGCAAAATGAGATGTACGTTCGGGTTTTTCCGGGTCAAACTCAATCTTAGTATCTGCCCTTAAATCAAGGTTCATAAAAAGGTTAACATTTTTTGTAGCCTTAGCATCAATAACTGTTCTATCAACACCAATGGCTCCCATTTTAGATGTAATTTTTCCGGTCTCATCAGCCAGAAATCCCATAACTAGATTATTATCAACCGTTATTAGTTTTCCTTGTTTATCAAAATGGAACGAACCATTTCTTGTAAAACTTCTGCCATCAAGACCATCTACAACAAAAAAACCATCACCAGTTATTGCAAGATCTGTTGATGCATCTGTTTGCGTTACAGAGCCTTGTGCAAAAATAGGATTAACACCAGCTAGCCTTACACCTCGACCAATCTGATTTCCGCCCATTAATCCTTTAAGTGATTTTGCTATAACATCTTGGAATTCTGGTCTGCTGGTTTTAAAACCATTGGTTTGTGCATTTGAAATGTTATCACCGTAAATTGATAACGCCTCTCCTATACCCTTCATTCCGGTAATACCGGTGTACATTGACGATAAAATACCCATACAGGAACGCCTCCTTGCGTTTCGTTGTTAATATTTATGTGTTTGATTTTATATTTGCAGATTTATTTTGATTCTTCAGTCATTCAGAATCAATAAAAGCCTCCCATAAGGGTCCAGCCTTAACTACAAATTTTCTTTATCAAACAACCACTGCTCCATCTATATTTGTAAAAACATTTCCAATCATGTTTTCACGATCAAGGGCCGTAACTACTGTCTTATTTTTAACATTAACAATAAAAGCGGCATCTTTAGTTAAAACTAAAGCATCCTCAAGCCCTTTGCTCTCTGCTTTTTCAACAGCGTCTCGAACCTTAATCATCATTTCAGGGCTCATTTCAATTTTTCTGCTCTGCATGCGTTCCGCCGCGTGTGCAGAAAACTTAATTGGTTTTTGAATAGGCTCTTTAGTTGGACTACCAAGCACCTGTTCAAATACTTTATCAAATTCGCCCTTTTGGATTTTCTCTTGTCCTGTTTGTCCACCACCTGGCTCAACATCTTTTCTTACCGGTAGTGTAGTTACATTTGGATAGAGAATTGGACTACTGGCCACCATATTCACCCCCTTTCCTTTATGTTTAAATTATTTAACTTATCTCCAGAAACCGGATTAGGAACATTTTCTAAAGCCGGTGTTTTGGAACCTTGACCTAAACTTATATCGTCCTTAAGCCCATTTGGAAATCCGCTACCACCCCCAAGATCCATTAAATTTGGATTTTTGTCTTGTTTTGGTTTTAATGCCTCTGGTTTTATGCTTAAGGAATTAATTACTTGTTGAGAAATATTTTTTAAATTTTCATTACTGGGTTTTTTGTCTTGGTTATCCTGAGCATTTAGCACATTCATTTTGTTTTGCGTTGCTAAAGTTAAATCTGGCTGACCATCCTCTTCAATTTGTATAACATTATTAAGTAAAACTTTTGACTGGTTATTTGCGTCTCCTGTGACAAGGAACGGTTCACCGCGATTAAAACTAACACCTATTACTTTTGACTTTGCTTTGGATGACACCTGCAATTGATGACCATCACGACCTTCAGCTGTAATTTTTAGAAAATAATTTCCTGGTTCTGCATCTAAAGTGTTTTTTAGTCGCCCCTCCCATATTACATTATTAGTACCTGCCTTAAG
>CAZQUK010000001.1:18743-29033 GCA_964596435.1 uncultured Oligoflexia bacterium | reverse complement strand
CAGAATATTCCTTTTCAAGAACAGTCTCACCTTTTTCAGAAACAATTGACACTTTAACTTTCGAAGCATCTTCGGGCAAGGTATAGTCAAGAGATTCGCCAGAACCCTTTACGTGTGGGAAAATAGACCTATCAACTGTAATTAACTTTCCAATAAGACCCATTAGCGCAACCTTATCGGTTGTCTTTTTTTCCATGGCCATTTTTTCGAGATTAATATTCACGTTTTTTAACTGTTCCATGGAAGCAAACTGGGCCATTTCTTTTGCCATATTTTCTGCATTAAACGGTTTTAGCGGATCCTGGAACTGCATTTGTTTAATCATTATGTTTAAAAAATCATCTTTATCTAAAGTTTTCTTATGTACAATTCTCTCAGCTGGCTTTTCACCGTATTTTGCCTGAATTTTCTTCCAGACATCCAGAAACTTCGGTGCTGTTTCGCTTTCTTTGCGATCAATTGTCGGCACAACACCGTTTTGTATTGCTGCTGTCTGACTAACCTGGCTCAAATTACATTACCTCTCTTTTTACTTCAAACTTATGCAATAACGTCTAACCTTCCACTTTTTGAATAAACACCACTATTCTTTTGTGAAATCTTAGAATTTGCGCGCCTTAAGGGCTGCATATTATTTAGTTCCCGATTTTCATTCATGGCTTGTGAAAATGAATTCTGCCTATTGTTGCTTTCATTATTGAAAGCATTATTCAACATACCAGAAGAATCGCCATGTCTGCCCTGATTGTTATTCATACTTGAATCCATAAAACCTGAGCTTGTACTTCTTGGCGCAATTGTTATTTCTATTTTTTCTAAGCTTAAATTTTGATTAGCAAGTGCTTCCCTCAGTCTTGGCATTGATTCTCGGAATATTTCTTTTGCCTGTGCATCAGAAGCTTGTATTTTTAAGCTCACTTCATCACCTTTGGTAATTACACGTACATTTACATCTCCGAGATGATCGGGTTTTAGCCTTAGCTGTATTTCGCCCCCACCGTTATCTTTCATGGTTTGAATGCCTTTAGTTAAATTCAAAACGGTTGCGGAACTAAACCCTTCTTTAGTCATTGCTCCAGGCACTACATTTGCGTCCATTTTCTGCGTCTGTACAGCAGAGCTTTGACTATCTAAGGCATGTTTTGCCTCTACTTGTGCCATTTTCCAGGACTCACCAAGATTTTTATTTATTATTTTTTGTTCTTTTACTTCTGGTATCTTATTAACCTCAACACCAACCTCCTGGAGTTGAGCCAATGCTGGCTTTTCCGGTGCTGTTAACATATCGGTTTTTAATCCTTGGTTCTGCACCGGGGGTGGAACAGTTTGAGCCTTAATGCCACTTCTCATAATCATAAAATCACGTCCAGAAACAAGTTCATTTATTCTGGATGGCTCTTGTGCAGTTTCTTTATTAAATTCTTGAATCTTAACACGAGAAAGCTCATCAATATCAGGATTGTGATATTTTCCCTCTACATTTTTCAATAATTTAATTAAGTCTGAGTCATCAAGACTTTTATTGTTCTGAATTTTTTCAAAATTATCATTGTTAATTAAGTTCTTATCAATTGATAATAATTCATTATTAATCGGAGGGTTAAAATCACTATTTACGGCTTGGCCAAATTTTGCATTTAATGTGGCAACGCCATTTTGAGGGTCCACTATTTGGCCAGTGCCCATTACCATTCCTGGCGAATTTTTTAATAATCGTGCCTTTGCCTCAGCTCCTTCATCAAGAAGCTTCAATTTAACGGTTTCTTTTACCAGATCTTGCTTTATTTGTTCACCTAAAGAGCTATTATTTTTTTCTTTTTGTTGTTCTAATAATTTTTCGGCTGAAAAGGAGGAGAACTCACCACTTTTAAGAATATTCTTTGTGATTTTTTCAACATCTTCTGGCTTTTCTTCGGTTATTTTTGAAACCAGATTTTTAATATATTCTTTTGGATCAACCTCTTTTGTTCCAAAATCGGGATACTCAATTTTATTTTCACCCTTGTTTGCACTAAGTTTTGACATCCATTCATCAACAATTTTTGAGTCCATCTTTCCCTGATCAACAGCAGCCATCAGCATCGCATCAGCTGAATTTATATTATTCATCTGTGCTTCATTATAAGCAAATTCTTCACTAAAATCCTTTTCCTCTTGTACCGAAGGAAGTTTTTTCCCTTTTTCTTCCGCTACTTTGGGGCTCTGATTAAAAGGAGTAAAAGTTTTACTTATCTGAGAGATCATTATTTTCCAGCTACTCCCTTCTTTTCACTCGCAATCCCTTTTTGGGGCGTTGTTTGTCTAATACCTGTCATCATTTCTGTGAGCTTAGAGGAATCTTTTATATCCATAAGATTCATTATTTTTGCCAATTTTTGGGTTGTAATCTTTGACATTGCCTCAACCGCTAGCTTTTCATCCAAATTTGAGATTAACTTTGAGGCAGCCTTTGGGCTCATTTTTTCAACCGTTTCAACCACCCTTGTTACTTTTGTTTGAAACTGCTGATCTTGAGTCAATTTATCCTGCTGAACAAGCGTTCTTACTTCCCCAATTTTCTTAAGTTCCGTTTCAAGCTGGGCCCTCATTTTTTCAATTTCTTTTTCTTTTGTATCTAAATCTTCTTTTCTTTTTTCTAATTCCTTTTTCTGTGTCTGAATGTCCTCTAACACAATTGGATCAGATAAACATATTGTAGGATTTCGGTAGTTTTTTTGTCCTTCGCTCTTTGCTTGTGCTTCTTTATTTTCTTCTTTATTTGCGCCCTCGACTACAACATTTTCTTTTGGCTTTTCTTCTTTTTTTACTTCTTCCTTTTTTTCTTTCTCTGGCTCAATTGATTGTCCTGAAATATTATTAGAAACAAACAGCACACCAACAAAAACCACACCGAAGAAAATTCCAAACTTCTTTATCATTATGCAACCTCCCTTTTAAATCGCGATCGCATAACAGAAATATCGTCCTGCATTTTTCTCTCTTTTTTGTTCATCATTTGTTTAAACTCTTTTAGTTCTTTTTCTCTTAACGTAGTAATAGCTTTTAGTTCTCTTCTGGCATTAAGATAAATAAACAAAGCGGAGTTCATTCTCTTTTCAGCTTTTTTGATTCTAATTTCAGTTTGTTTAATCCAAACCTTAAGACCAGCTATAAGTGCATTCTCTACAAAAAATGGTGTAATGGTTGTTGCGGGTTTTCCCAGGTTTTCTCTTCTCGTAAGTGAAGCATTTAATTTTTTTTCAAGATTTTTTTTGCTTTCTTTTTCTTTTTGATAACTTCTTTGCATGTCACTTAGTATTTTTAGCGCTTTTAGCTCTTTATCCTTTCTTATTTTTTCAACTGCTTCGAATCTAAATTGAAATTTACTCATAAACTAAACCCGTTCCTAGTTTCTAGTTTCTTACAAACTTTATAAAGAATCTAGACTGAATGTTTTTCCCACTAACATAGGAAATTATTGACTTAAAAGTGAAATTAATACCTAGAAAGATACCCTCTGTTTTTGTATCTGCGTCTTATTTGCCTCATTAATGTCGGCAAAAAATGCCTCACCAGCCCTATTAATTGACAACAAGCCAGAGGCCGCATCTTCAAACGACGATTTTTCATCTACACCTTGAATTAAAAATTTTTTTATTCTTTTATTTACTTCTACTGCTTGATCGATTTCTGGATTTGTTCCTTTCACATAAGCACCAATACTAATTAGATCTTCTGTTTGTGCGTAAAGAGCAAGCCACTCTCTAACCTTACTGGCCCACCCTTTATGTTCATTATTTATTACTGATGTCATTACTCGACTTGTACTTTGCAAAACATCAATTGCCGGATAATGATTTCTTTCGGCTAGTTTTCTGCTTAAAATAACATGACCGTCTAAAATTGATCGTGCTGAATCGGCAACAGGATCATCCAGATCATCTCCCTCAACAAGAACAGTGTACAAACCCGTGATACTACCGCGCCCCTCTTTTGTTCCAGCTCTTTCAAGCAATTTTGGTAATGTTGAAAACACACTTGGTGTATAACCTTTTGATGCCGGTGGCTCCCCCATTGAAAGCCCAATTTCCCTTTGAGCCATACAAAACCTTGTTACTGAATCCATCATAAAAAGAACATCTTTACCCTTGTCTCTAAAATATTCAGCAATTGTTGCTGCTAAAAATGCTGAACGCATTCTTAAAAGCGGAGATTTATCGGACGTTGCCACCACAACCACTGATCTTGCCAGCCCCTCAGGCCCTAGGTCTCTTTCAATAAACTCCCGCACTTCTCTGCCACGCTCACCAGTTAATGCTATAACATTTACATCCGCCGAAGTGTTCCTTGCCATCATTCCTAAAAGTAAGGATTTTCCAATTCCTGAGCCCGCAAAAATACCAACCCGCTGTCCCTTTCCGCAGGTTAAAAGGCCATCAATAGCCCGAATTCCTAACGATAATGGCTCTTCAATTATTTTTCTACTATAAGCCGCAACTGGCTTTTCATACAAATTTCTCTCTTTCAACTTATCAGTTTTTTTTCTAGTCAATTCACCTAGCCCATCTATTGGGCTTCCCGCTCCATCAAGAACTCTTCCAAGCAGGGAATCTCCAACTTTAGCAACCGATTGCATATGCTTTAGTACAACCAAGCTATCAATATTCACGCCTTGTACATCCTCAAAAGGCATTAAAAGAACGTGTTTTTCATTAAAACCAATAACCTCGGCATCAATCCCTTTATGTGATTTAGTATTAGAATCCGGATAAATAGTACACAAACTTCCAACCGCAGCGCCAGGTAGATGTACTTCATAGACCAACCCCATTGATTTACTAACTTTTCCCGCCTCATGATAAAGAAGTGTTTTATTTAACTTCTCCCAATAATTATTTTCTTTTATTATATAATCCATTTTTTACATCTGTATTGAATCTCTTATTTTTTCAAGCTGTGTTTCTATTGAAGCGTCAATCGAGTTCCATTGCGTTTCTACAACACACCCTCCTTGCTTGACCTGATCCGAAACCTCAATATTTAAGTTCTGTAAATTTCCATGTGCCTTAGCAAGATCTGTCTTTAATAGTTCTAAGGTTTCCATATCGTCTTTATTGATTTTTACATTTATATTATCTTTGACACCAACTTTATCAATAATTTCTGTTACCAACCTAGTTAAATAACTTTTATCCGTTTTAGTTTCTTTTAATATGACCATTTTAGCTATTTGATAAACAAGCTCAATGAGAAACTTTTCGTTTTGATTATAAATATTTTTTTTCGCCCTCTCACACGCACTTACAAAGTTCTCAAATTTTATTAGTTTTTCGGCCGATTCTTCCTTAAATTTACTAAACGCCTCATCATATCCTTTTTTTAAGCCTGCCTGATAGCCCTCACCTCTGGCTGCGGTTCGAACATCATCGGCCAGCTCTAAAAGCCTTTCTTTAACCTTTTTTTCAACATTTTTTTTCTCTTCCTCTTCAACCGATAAGGATTGCTTTACGAATGAATTAAGCTCAAATTTTATATTTCTCCTTTTTTTCTTTAATCTATCAGTATCAGTTGTTGCAAAGGACCCATATTTTTTTTTGACCTCATCATAGGTCGCCTTTTTTTTGTCAAAGGAATTATATTTATATTCCTCAACTTTTTGACCGCCCTGCGCACTAACAAGCTTGGTTACATCCTGCCCAGCCTGCTTCTTATCCTGGACCGCTTTTAACTGTGAAAACTTGGTTTTTTCCGTCAAACACAACTCCAATTTATATATATATATTAATTTGTTTTTTATACCATTGCATCGCCTTCACCACCTCTGTTAATAACAATTTTACCTTCCGCCTCCAGACGCTTGGCAACGTTAACAATTTCCTGCTGTGCAATTTCGACTTCTGATAACCTAACAGGACCCATAGCCTCAAGATCTTCTTTTAAGAGGTCTGCTGCACGTTTAGAAATATTTCTAAATACTTTTTCAGAAATCTCCTCTGGCGAAGTCTTAAGGGCAAGAACAAGCTTATCATTTGCAACTTCTTTAAGAAGTAATTGCATGCCTCTATCATCCACAAAGATAAGATCCTCAAAGACGAACATGAGTTTTCTGATTTCTTCAGCAAGAGTTGGATCTTTTTCTTCAACCCGCGCCATGATATTCTGCTCGCTTGATTTATCCATAACGTTTAACATGTCAGCAATTGGCTGTATGCCACCAAGATGTTGGGTATCAATTGAACCCAAGGTTGCAAGTTCTTGTTTCAAGACCTCATCAACTTCAGCTATCAAATTTGGCGAAATAAAGTCAAGGTTTGCAATACGAAGCACAACTTCTGTTTGAATTGCTTCGGGTAATCGTTTAAGAACATCACATTTTTTATTCGGCTCAAGATGTGCCAAAATAAGTGCAACAGTTTGTGGATGTTCATTAATTAGGAAGTTTGATAGAGTTCTTGGATCAACAAGTTCAAGAGCCTCAAGAGTTCTGCTACCCTCAAAAACAGAGAGTTGACCAAGAACTGTTTTTGCTCTCTCTTCGCCCAAGGTCTCCATAATAAAATCACGTCCCTGGGCCTGACCAAAAATTAATGAATCTTCTTCTGAAATTTCAGTGTAGAATTCTTCAAGCACCCTTTTAACAACCGTTATAGGCACTTTTTTAACACTTTGCATGGCACTAACAAGAACCTTAACGTCATTGTCTCTCATTCTATTAAAAACCTGACTTGTAATCTGATTTCCCAAAGAACTTAAAAGTAATGCTGCTTTGTCAAGTCCTGTTAGTTCTTCATATTCTTCATAAGCCATATCTTATCTCCTGAATTATTTAAGCTGTCTTATTTGTTGGCTGTGCTTCTTCTTTCTTGTGTATCCAGTCTCTGACAATCATTGCTGCTTTATGCGGATTAGCATCCACTAGGGTTACTATCTTTTCTTTGATCATTTCGCCTTCAACCTTTTCCGGATCAACTTTATCCGGTAAGACAGGTATAATTTCCTCCATGCCAGGCAGAGTTCCTTGACTCTTCTGGACCTTTTCTAATTCTTCAATTGTTTGAGGTAAAAATGTATCAACGCTTTCAATTGTGTTTTCTGTCAACCACTTAATAAATGGTCTCACAACAAACAAGAAGAACATAAGAATAGCAAAACCAATAACTGCATAAGTAATAAGGTTTCTTATGTACATTTGTTTTTCTCTTGAGGCAATTGCCCTTTCTGCAGCATCAAAATCCTCAACATTAAATGCCATATTTTGGACCTGAATCTTATCACCTCTTTTTTCATTCAACCCCAAAGCGCCGCCAACCAGATTTTCAAACTCCTTAAGTTTGTCAGGCGCCCACGGTAATACTTTAGTTAAAACATTTCCTTCTTCATCCTTTTCTCTTACCACCTGTCCATCCATAACCACTGCAACAGATAAACTTTTCACACCACCAGTTGGTAAAAGAGTTTTTCGTACCGTTTTTGGAACATTGTAATTTGTAATTTCTCTGTTTTGTTCTGTATTCGTTGTTGTCTGCGTGTTAACTGCCGGCGTTTGTCCTGGCGTATTTGATTGTGCACCAGGAGCACCATATGGCCCGGGCCTTTGGCCATTTGCAGAACCTATTTCTTTCTGTGAAGAAGCGATAGCTGATCCATCTGCATCATACTCTACTTTTTCCTCACTAATTTGAGAAAAATCAAGCTCAGCATTGACTCTTGCCACAACCTTACCCTCGCCCACTATTTTGGAGAGCATATTTTCCACACTCATTTCGAGTGACTTTTCAAGTTCAAGCTTAAAATCCAACTGACTGGCAACGGAGGCGGCCACCGGGTCCGAAATATTTTTTGATAATATTTTACCCGTTGAGCTTGTAATCATTACATCAGCAACCTCTAAACCCTCAACCGATCTTGCAACGAGATTCTGTACACCATAAACTTGTTTTTCCGTTAGTTTTGCGCCTATCTCCATGTCAAGAACAACCGCTGCCGTAGGCTTTTTTTGCGATTCAACAAATGGGCTTCTTTGTGGAATAACCAAATGCACACGCGAACGCTTTACTCCCTTTATGGTATTAATTGTTCTCATGAGTTCACCCTCACGAGCTCTTTTTTCATTTACCTTTTGAACAAAACTCGTTGTTCCAAGCGTTGTCTGATCAAACACCTCATAGCCCACCACACTTGATTCAGGAAGTCCCATTGTTGCCAGCTCAAAACGAACATCATATAGGCTTTCGGGTGGAACAGAAACGGTCCTTCCGCCGTCATCAACCTTAAACGGAATTCGTTTTTCCCGAAGGATCCTGATAACCCTGGCCGAATCCTCATTGCTTAAGTTTGTCATCAAAGGCTGAAAAGTTGTTTTGGCCGCCCACATAAACACATAGACAATACCAAAAACGATAGCAACACCGGTAAGCGCTACTGTTATTTTCCTTTTGGCCGATAATTCGCCCAAAAAGTTGCCTACTTGAGTCGTCATTTTTTGAAAATATTCTGACACATTACCCCCTAATTATTAAAAAATCTTACTCAACTAAACCTGCATCCTCATAATTTCCCTATATGCATCCAGTATTTTGTTCCTGACCTGCATAACCAGCTTCAATGAAACATCTGCTCTTTCAAGAGCGAGCATGGTTTCATGAATATTTTTAGTTTTTCCAGAAACCATTTGATTTATTGCCGTATCAGCCTGGTGTTGGTATTCATTGGCTGTTTCAACTGACTTTTTCAAAATATCTGAAAAAGTAATATTATTATCTATACCAACACTCGATTTTGACTCTGACTGAGCGAATTCACCTGTAGTATTTGGCTTCATTCCAAGTTTATTTTGAGCACCTTCTGGCCCAGGCAAATCGAAAGATCTTGTGATTCCTTCTAGTTTCAAACTGTTCATAATTTTAATACCTCACTTATCTTCCAATATCCAAAGCCTTATTGGCCATTTGTTTTGCTGTATTTAATGCAGAAACGTTTGCCTCATAAGATCTTTGGGTACTTATCATATTGGCCATTTCTTCAACTGTATTTACTTTGGGCATTGCCACATATCCATCCACATTTGCATGCGGATGGTCTGGATTATACACAAGTCTCGGTGGCCCTTGGTCCTCTGCTATATCTATTACCTGTACACCCTGAACATTCTCATCCATCTGGTCTTCTAAGATCTCTGCAAAATTTTCTCTATCTGTTTGAGCTGCAAACACAGGGTCTTTTCTTTTATAGGGCGCAACTGTTCCGTCGGCCTGAACAGTTGTTTCGGCATTTGCAATATTGCTTGATATGGTATTCATTCTTTTTGTTTGTGCATCCAAACCAGATGCACTAACTCTCATTGCTGAAAAAAGATCCATTAACGATTACCCCCTCCCTCGGAAACTGCATATTTTAGCATCCCAAGTTTTTTCCTCATTAATTCAACAGAGGTGTTATACATTTGTTGGTTCTCAGCCATTTTGGCCATTTCCTCGGCCCTATCTACCGTGTTTCTGTCTAACGAATACACATCTCCAACTTCATCATATATTTCTGGATTTACAGGATCAGTTTTAAATGGGGCTATATGTTTTTCATCTGTTCGCGCCATCGTGAGCCCATTACCCACCCCAAGAGCATCCCGAAACGCCCTTTCAAACTCAAGCTGTTTTGCCTTGTACCCCGGGGTATCAGCATTAGCAATATTTGATGCAATAATATTTTGATTCATCTGTCTTAAATTTAAGGAAGTATTCAGTGCGCCTATTGTTGAATCAAATATTTTATCGTTCATTTGCTAGCCCTCAATTTTTTTATGTGTTATTTATGCGTTAATCCCCATCCTCCTATAATCTGCAAGTTTGTTTCTTAATGTTCTAATTGAAATACCAAGAGCCTTAGCAGTATGTGTTCTATTTCCATTGTGATACTGTAACGCCTCAAGAATTACTCCTCTTTCAATATCATCCAGAGTATTTCCGGGTATCCACTTAGAACTATTTTCATTCATTAATGAAAGTTTATTCGCAACATTTATCTGCGCCCGGTCAATGTAGATATATTTTTCATCAATCACACTGTCTTTTGCGGTTATCACGGCTCTTTCTAAAACGTTTTCAAGTTCCCTGATGTTTCCTGGCCACAAATATGAATCAAGAAGTCTCATTGCCCCATCACTAAGATTTTGTATGCTTTTACCATTTTTCTCGGAGTAGAGTTTTAGAAAGTGTGTAGACAGTAACCTAACATCACCTATTCTATCTCTAAGTGGTGGAACTGTTAAATTCACCACATTTAATCTATAAAAAAGATCCTCTCTAAATGAACCAT
>CAZQUK010000001.1:15399-18733 GCA_964596435.1 uncultured Oligoflexia bacterium | reverse complement strand
ACCATTTTTTATGCACTCGGTAAGATTTTTATTTGTGGTCGCAACAATTCGAACGTCTACCGGAATTGGTTTTCTACCCCCAATCCTGTCTACTTCACCTTCTTGAATTACTCTTAATAATTTTGCCTGCAATCTGATATCCATTTCAGAAATTTCATCAAGGAGTAAAGTTCCCCCATTTGCCAATTCAAACTTCCCGGCTTTACTTGAAATTGCCCCAGTAAAAGATCCTCTTTCGTAACCAAAAAGTTCGCTTTCAAGAAGATTTTCAGGAATAGCTGCGCAATTTATTGCAACAAATGGTTTTTCTGCTCGCGAGCTGTTAGTGTGTACCAAATCAGCAATCATCTCTTTTCCAGTACCGCTTTCCCCCTGGATCAAAACCGTAGCCTTACTAAGAGCAACAGTCTCAGCCAACTGAATAAGATCCAGCATTGTGCGATCTGAAGTTATTATTTTTCTCATCTCTTACCCTCCTTGGTAATAATTAAAGACTTTCTTCAACTTGTTTAGTAATTTGAATATCAGCCAGAACTTCTTGTGCCAGCTTTTTCCAAAAATCATCTTTTTTACTTTTTACTATTTCTGCAAACACAGCCCTAGCTTTTTTTTCATTCTCATAATTGTTTGTTTTTCCAAGCATGGTTGCATACTGATAAAGAATGTTATTATCCTTTATCCCTTTTGCGATCTTTTCTTCAATAAATTTCACACCATCTTCATAATTCTTTTGAATTTCATAAATATCAATTTGCAAAACAACTCTTTTGTTATCATCCGGAAAGTCTGGAATACCAACCTGCTCTGAAAGCGCTAAAGCATCATCTTTAATTTTTGTTTGACTTTTATTCTTAATGATTTCATCAATTCTTTTATAACTTTCCAAGGCCGCGTCAAAAGCCTTATTTTTTGTTTGAAGACCAGCAGTCCACGCCAGCACTCTTAGATCATTTACATAATCTCCGTGACTCAGGCTCTGTGCCAGAATTGCGTGTTTTAATGCGCCTTCAACATTATTTTTTTTATCTTCTATTAAACCAAGTATTAGTTCTTTTTCATAAGAAAAAGGTGATTCTTCGATAACCTTATCCAAGAACTCCTTAATTTGTTCCTCATCTCCCATTCCAGATTTGATCCATAACCCTTTAGCTTTTGTAAAATTAAATTCTGAATCCTTTAATTTTTTTTCAAATTTACTAATATCATCTTCTGCGGCTATTGAGCGACTTGCATCTATCGCATCAGAAGCCCGCTGAAACTTTGACAATAAGCTTTTTGATAAAACAGGAAGCCCGGTATCGGCCGCTGCACGTGACAATTTAAGCATAAACTCCGGATTAGGCCAAAGTTTTCTTTGAGGAAGAAGTTTTTCTTTTTTTTCAAAAAACACAAGTGCATCATATTTCTTGTCCTCCCTTATTAACTTCACAATGGCTTGACCAAAAAGTTGAAGCACCATTTCACCCACAATTTTTGCGGCTTTTGAGTTTGGACGCTCATTAAGAATTTCAAGTGAAACTGAAACACCTTTTTCTTCCTGATCCAGCATCATTAATGAAAGGATCTTTTGAAGGTCGTGGTAGTCCCTGTACTCTGTAAGAATTATGCTCTGTTTTGCGTCTTCTCTGTCAGAAAAATTTTTCATCTCATCTTCAAAAAACTTTAATGCCGCTGTCTGATCAAACCCACCATGATCACCACAGGGAACCAAACGTGCACGAGCCAAGGTCGCCCCTGGGCTAAAAGGAAACCTGTTAACAGTTTCGTAAAGCCACTTTTGCGTCTTTTCCCTGCTGTCTTTTCCAGCCTGCCTCCCGTATATTTCAGCCAGCCTAAATGTTGCGCGCCAGCCAGCAGGATAATTTGGGTACTTTTTTAAGAATTCATGAAACTCTTTTTCTGACCTTTCGTACTCACCCAGCCAATAAAGAGTTTCTGCCCTATTTAGAAAAAATCCAGGATACCTGGAAAGATCACTTTCAAAACGTTTTACCGACCTGAAATACACGGCAAGTGCTTGAGCATATTCTCTACGATCAAGATACAAATCCCCAATTCTAAGTGCTGCTTCAACCCGCTCATCAACGCGCAGAGCATTTTCAATTACCCACTGATATTCTTTAGCAGCTCTGTTGGTATGTTTAATTGCATAAAGACCTTCTGCTGCACCAAGATGGAAAACCCATTTTAACCTGTGTTTCGGATAATTCGCAATAAGCCAACTAAAGTGCTCAATAGCCAGCAGGTACTGTTTGCTTTCAATTGAAGTTCCAGCCAAATACATCCTAACATGAAGGGCAACCGGCGTGTCTTTGCCGTCAATGACAATTTTTGAAAAATAAGGCATGGCCTGGTCATAAAGCCCAAGCTTAATAAGTGCATTGGCTCTTAGAAAATTCATTTCATGTCTAAATGGTGAATTCGGAAATTCATTTTCAAAAAACTCAAGTGTCCTTACGACAAGAGCTGGCTTTCCTTGACGATACAGGTTCAGAGCCAACCGAACGTAGGTTGCTTCTTTACTTTTGGAACTTGGTTCAAAATACGGAAAGTTACTATCCGGCCTGTTCATTGGAAACCATTTACTAAAATCAAACTTTTCATGAACGGGTCTGAACGGTAAAAAAACATCCGTATCGTCCTGCCAGATCTGCCTACAGAATCTGCCAGCATCCTCTTTATATTTTTTCAATTTGAGTCTTGCGATTCTTCTTTGCAGCCTCTTTGCGGCTTTTTCTTTAGCATCATCGATAGCAACTTTTTGTTTTTTCTTTTTATTGTTTTCCTTTACTTGAAGTAATGTCGGTCCTTTTTTCCACCAGAAATCTATAAAATAAATTCCCGCAGTTTTATCTTTAAAATCAAATGTTTCCATATCGGGATACGCAAACTCCTCGCTACCGACCGGATAATTCCAGACGCCCGTTATTTTTAGTCCTTCTCTTGACTCACTAAGTTTAACTGATTTTAGGCGTTTGTCGCTTATACCCTCGTAACTACTTGCCCACTTTCTTTCTTCACCAAGTGGGGCACCCAGATCAAGAAAACATACATTAGGCAAAAATATTTCAAAACCTGTCTTATCGCTTTTCAGATCTATATTGAAACCGTGATCCAGTTTTACTGAAAATCTTGAATGCGTCTTAAACGAATTTATCTGAACAAAATTTCCGGGTGCCGAATGGGTGACTCTAGAATTAAAAAACGCTCCCAATATGAGAAAAATACAAGCGAAGAAAAAAACGAAATGACTTTTCTTTAGCATCTCTCCAGCATCCTGCCCTTACTCCCTGTCGTCCTAACAGAGACCTTACTAATAATTGTAACACAGACC
>CAZQUK010000001.1:0-15389 GCA_964596435.1 uncultured Oligoflexia bacterium | reverse complement strand
AAGATCAAAAAAAACAAGAGACCCCCACTTAAGGAACCACCCTGAACACCTTAAAGCAAACTTAATGCCAAGTTTTAAGCGCATCATTTTGGTGTAAAATTTCATAAAAATCTAAATTGCAAGCCGTGAGACATGTAAAGGAATTCTTTTCCTAGTCGTTTGAACCTACCGGCAATTTCAACCGGATGATTTTGCCTCAAATCGTCAATAAGATTTCGCTCATTGACAAGGAATTGACCTTTTTCGATGTAAAAATGACATTAAGCACGAAAAACGCGCTGCATAATTGTGGTTTAATAATATTTGCGTAAACCACATACACTCGATTGTCGACCAGTTAACAAAACCACAGACAAAATCTTCTGAAAAATTAAGCCCGGATAACATTAATTCATTTGTTTTAATTACTTACTCTTGACTTAAGTCGCTGGGCTGCCTAACTTATACATTTAAAAAATGCAAAAAACGGTATCTCTTAGAACATTATTAGTATTATTAAACCTTTCTGCTTTCCTGTCGGGTTGCGGCACACTAATAGGTAACGTCAAACCCATAGAGGAAAAATCGGACGGATATGGAATTCTTGACCTATCAAAAAAAACAGGTTGGGACAAATTAGAACCAGAATCTAACGAACTAAAAAATGGAGAAGCAAGCTCTTCTTTACCAAGCCAGATTCCAGATGCAGCCTACCAATCTAAAAAAACAAATTCTATTATTTCAATTACTTCAGGCTGCAGAAAATACGTCGGCGACAGATCACTAAAAGAGCTCACCCAAATCACAACTCTTGGAATTTCAAACCGAGAAATTATTGACGAAACAACCATTACCATTAGTAATATTGGTGCCCTTAGAACTACAATAAAGGGTGACGTCCCAAGCGATGGAAGTGATAGCTTAAAAGAAAATATAATGCTTAGGGTTGTTGTCCTTAAGAATGATAACTGTACATTTAATTTAATGTATCTAGCACGTCCTGAAAATTTTGAATCTGAGGAAAATGACTTCACGGAATTTTTAAATTCCTTCCGCCTTGCCTCAAACAACTCTTGAAGTTAGCCTTTAAAGTAGGCATGTTAAATTCGAAGAACAAGAAAAACAGTGAATCTGTGTTTGTTAGTATCAACAGAAGGGTCGGCTCACGCATTCTATTTGCGTTTAGATTTGCAGGAGGCTTTGCCTTACTTTGTGTACAAATATTTAAGGAGATTTTCAAACCTCCTTTTTATTTCAAGCTTACCGTTGATCAGGTCTTTCTTTTAGGCATTCAATCATTTTTACTAGTTGCCGTTACGGGTATTGCAACCGGAAGCATCATGGCGCTTCAGTTCAGTTACGGCCTTGCTAAGTTTGGTGGAAAACTTTATGTACCAAAAATTGCAGGACTTGCAATTTTAAGAGAGATGGGTCCGGTTTTCACTAGTCTTCTTTTAGCAGGAAGAATTGGATCCGGTATTGCTGCAGAAGTTGCATCAATGAATGTAACGCAACAAATTGATGCAATAAGAGCCCTAGGAACAAGTCCAATTAAAAAAATTGTAATACCAAGACTTTTAGCATCGCTAATTGCTCTTCCAATTTTAACTCTATTTGCCGACTATATTGCCATGTTTGGAGCAATGATGGTTTCAGTTTACGAAATAGGAATCACCAGTGAGTACTTTTTTTCAAAAGCCATAGAAAGTTTGCAGCTTGTGGATTTATTCACCGGGATGGCAAAAACTGTTGTCTTTGCTTTTTTTATTTCAATTATTGGCTGTTGGAAAGGCCTCAATACAGAAGGAGGAACGCAAGGTGTTGGTAACACAACCACGTGGGTAGTTGTTACATCAAGTATATTTATTATGATAAGTGACTTTTTTCTTTCAAAGTTATTTTTATCAACCCTTTACCCCAAATTTTAATTTTTATGACCAAAAAAGTGGCGCTTAAAATAAACAATCTTCATAAAGTTTTCGGATCAAAATCTATTCACGAAGGTGTTTCTTTTGAGTTGCATGAAGGCGAACTTTTAGGTTTATTTGGCGGGTCAGGAAGCGGTAAAAGCGTTATATTAAGATCCATAATTGGACTTGAAAAACCTGATAAAGGCGAAATTTTCTTTGAAGGGACAGATACAACAAAACTTTCTGAGGTTGAACTTTTTGAGATCAGAAAAAAGATAGGTTATGTTTTCCAAAATGGAGCGCTTTTTGATTCACTAAGTGTAGAAGAAAATCTTTCTTATCCGCTTATGGAACACACCAAATTATCAGACGAAGAAATTCACGAAAAAGTTAATCAAATGCTTGAGCTTATCGACATGAAAGGATCAAACGATCTTCTGCCGGCAGAACTTTCAGGTGGAATGCAAAAACGCGCGGGTCTTGCCAGAGCCATAATACTTGAACCAGAAATAATTCTTTTCGATGAACCCACAGCCGGCCTTGACCCCACGAACACAAAAAGACTGATTGGCAACATGAAAAAACTTAAGGAAAAAGGCATTACGGGTATTTTTGTCACTCACGATATTCCTTCAGCTCTTGAAATTTCGGATAGAATTGCAATTTTACATGAAAAGAAAATTCCTATTATCGACACTGTCGAGAATCTAAAAAATTCCGACAATCCAATTGTAAAATCTTTTATTTTAGATGAGTCATAAAAAGGGGGAGAAAAACTCAGATGTCAAAGCAAGTAGAAATTGAATTAAAAGTTGGGCTTTTTGTAACGATCGGCGTGATGCTTACCATGATAGCCATACTATTTCTGGGAAACACGGGCAGTCTTTTCACAGTTCAGTATAAATATTATTCATATTTTGAAAACATTCACGGATTGATTGGTGGGGCCAAGGTTGTTGTTGGTGGTCTTAGAGTTGGTGCAATTAAAGAAATAAATTACGACAAAGAACAAAATAAAATTAAAGTCGAAATTAACCTTGAAAAACAATACTCGGATTGGGTCAGAGAGGATTCAATTGTTGAAGTAGGAACACAAGGAATTTTGGGTGATAAATATTTAACAATCCTCCCCGGTAGCCCCGATAAACCAAAACTAAAAAAGGGCTCAACCATTCCAAACCGTTCACCAAAGGGGGTTGAGCAGTTTTTATCCCAAGGCGATAATCTTATCGTTTCCATTAATAGTATCGCTGCAAGTATTGATAGCATATTAAAAGCTTTTGAAAGCAACGACAGAAGCAACAGGTTTTTTGATGGAATGTCAAAATCAGCAGTAAACATGGCAGAAACCACGGAGCACCTTAAAAAACTTAAGGGTTCAATAAAAAACCTAAATGATATTTTAACCAAGATTAATAATGGCACAGGCACCCTTGGTGCCCTAGTAAACGATCCAAGCTTATATGATGATATGAAATCGCTTTTTGGCGGCATTAACCACAACCGTATTGTCAGAAACCTTGTCAGAAAAACTGTCAACGAAAATAATGACAAAAACTCTAAGGCTCAAGATAAAAAATAAAGACATCACAGTTTTTGAATCAAACATCTTTTGTAAAGATTTTTTTAATTTGGATTTTCCCCACCAACGGCTTCTTCATCTTCAAATCCGTCATAATTAAATCTTTTTTGCGACAAGGGTCCCCACGTTTCGCCGTCCCGACTTATGCCCATATAAAGCGTGTAATAGTTACCTTTTTCAAGTTTTTCCGCAATTAGTGCACCAATACCAGAATCCCGGCGCTTATCTATTTCAAGAAGGTTATTACCAACTTTAAATTTTCCATCATTATAAACCACAAGCTCAAGAAGCGTTTTGGTTCTTGTAAGTCTATTTGATTTTTCAAGTCTAAAAAATACATAGTTTGGAGCTTTATCCCTAAAAACAAACCTAGCCTCAACAAGGTTTCGGTCAATAACCTTTAAATCATAACTGTAAATAATCGCTTCTCTATCGCCATCAAATTTTGCAGCAGATTTATCAAATAACTCTCTACTGAGCCGTTCATAGACCGGGTCAACAACAACCACAGTATCACCACCATCGATTATTCTTCCCATATGATCATTTGAGCCACTTGCAAAATATTCTATTTTTTCACCAGGCAAAGCCATTCTTATACACCTAACAAGCTCGTAGCTGTAAATATTATCTGAAAAAAGCTCTCCCATCGTTTTAATTTTCTCAGCTCCTTTTTTTAGTCCTTTTAATTTTATCCAGTTATCATGGATCTTTCTTGCAGTATTTAAATTTGAACCTTGTCTTAAATGGATATTTGCAACAAAAAGTGGAATATTAATAACCGTTAGCGGTATTGTTAAAGCCTGATACGCGGCCCTTCTTCCTGGCGTGGACCAAATACCATCACTTACGCCAAATGTCTTTTCCAAAATAGGCCAAATATCTGCCCTTGGAGTATTAATAAATTTTTCTACTTGGGCCTGTGAAAAGATCAACCTGTAAAAAAACGAGGAACGTCCAAACTCAATAGCGTGCGGCCTCATTTTACAATTTTTTTCCCTCCACCTTTTTGTTCTTCTGTTTTGATCAAGACAGTCCCGGTTATATCGATTGTTTCTGTCATATCTGCCAATTTTATCTTTATTGGGGTCAATCGGCGCATAAATTGGAAGACGCGGAAAAATACCACACAAATCCTTTTTTAATTCTTCATCCAATGAATCCGCAGTTTTACATTTTTCCTTATCGTAATGGATACCAACGCCAATAGAGTACTCAACTTCATTTATATACTGCCGTAATTCCATACCATCCGTGCTTGAATCTTCAAGACTACCGTCAACCACTAAACTTAAGCTATTCTGCTTACCTGCAATGTAATCCTCATAATCCGCTTGAATTTTAAAATGATACTTAAATTTTTCAAACCACCCCCACCAGGTTCTCCACGATTCTGAATTATAAGCAATAGACTGAAAGATATGTCTTGTTTCATACCCATCTTCTTTTGTTGGCTTGCACCATTTTTCAACATCAGGATCGTTTTCAATATCATTTGCAAAAGTTTTATCAACTTCCCCAGCCTTAACAGGCTCGCCATCTTTAACCCTTAAGGTTACGCATGCGTTTGTTGTATCAACAGTTGTTTCATCCCCGTGTTTTACAATTAACCAAAGTTGCATATCTTTTTTTATCGCCTGGCTCCTTACTAAAGAATCCCTTTCAAAAGTTTTTACAACCGGTGGGTTATCAATTCTTCCCATTCCTTTTGAAGCCTCTTCTGATAATGCAAAAAATCCTAACACCGCCTTTTGATATGCCTCTTTTGCTATTTCGTTATGCAAATCGTATCTGTAACTAACATCAAAAACATTTGAATATGAATTTCCAACAGACAACTTAAAAGGGATAAGTTTAAAATTCTGTTTTCCTATTTTAAAACTTGCTATTAATACTCCTTCAAAAATTGTTTCATTTAATGTGCCCGCCCCTATTGAAAAACCTTTTCCTGTAGTACGTTTACGCATCAATTTAACACGCACAAATCGATCATCTTCCTTAAGAACGGCGATATTAAAATCGCCCCTTAAATACGTTGAAATTCCAACTCCAAAATTTGCCGTACTTGTAAGGCCGGAAACATCAAGGTTCCAACCAATCCCACCTCCGAGTTGAACCGTACCCGAAACGTTGTAAGACATTATTTCGCCTTTATCCATGTACTTTAACCAGTCAACACTTAATGGTAAACGCGCAGGAAATGCAACAAGGTTCCAGAATTTTGAATATTGCGCTTTTCTTAATGGATCAAAAATATACCAGGGCTGATCTGGTTGCTCTATGGGAATTAAACCTTCCTGTTCGTCAGGAATCGGTATTTCTGGCGGCACATCCGTATTAATTTCAACTACTGCGGAGTCATCGTCCACGCTCTCTGATTGCGCCCGGGCCTCGGTATAGCTCTTTATGCCTTGCTTTAATTTTTCAGCTCTTTCCTCTAACTTTGGAACATGTGAATAACGATTTGGAAGAACTTGTCTTATATTCATGAACTCAAGCCCACCGCTTGTACCCAACGAAAACGACAAGCTGCCAATAGGCCCACCACCAATTAACATAGAACTTGTTCCAAAAATTGGAACGGAAAGATCAACCTTAAACGTATCAATAACTGTCCAGCTGTTAAAAATATCTTTGTTATCGTAAATACTTCTTGAAACGCGAACACCAAGCCCAAAATCACCCAGCTTTGTGCTTAAAATATCAAGATTACTTACTGAGGCAAATAAACCTTCTGAAAGTTGGGCCATCAGCCTGTCCCATTCGCGCTCGCTTGCCTCTTTTGCAATTCTTAAAGCTTCATCAAATTCTTCCGAAGTACGTCCCAAAGTATCTTCCTCGGGGGTAACATTTTCGTCGCTGGTTTTATCATCGTTTCCTGGTGTTTCTTCGGGCAGTCGTTCAACCGTCACATCGCCATCGCTGTTGGTTTCAGAAAGAGACGGGGCATTTTGTTTAGCTTCTTTTTCTGCTTTTTTCCTAGCCATTAGAATATCTGCTAATATTTCTGGTGGCCAATCCTCAACTTCAGGTCTGTCAGCACCAGATTCATCACCCTCCAAAAAACTAGATGGAATCCTAAAGATTTTTGATTGATCGTTTACCTTGTAAATAAAAAATGTAATGGATAAAGAGGCAACAATTGTTGCCAGTAATATGCTGGTTTTTACTCCCAATTTAAATCGATACTTCACACTAACTTTTCGGTTTTTTTTAAATAACTGTTAGTGCCGGTTTTCATTCATTTTGCGACGCGCAAACACCACCACCGCCACCAAAGCTAGAATATTAAACTTAATTATTTCAAACCATTAGGAACTGGTCAATGAACGAGAATTAACGCAAGAGCGGCCCACCGCGCCACAATATTAAAATAACCGCAGCAAAATAGCCTCAACCAACCTTAGTCCCCAAGCCACCAGGCAGCATCAAATAACAAATTTAGAATTTATTTTTTCAGTTTTTTTGATCCACTTAAACGGTCATTTTCAACTCCATAGTAATGCAAGCTGCCGTTTGAAATCATTGAGTTATCCTTAAAAACACAAAATGTGTTTTCATTGTGGTTCTCATCAACACCATAAACAATACTACCCTTAAGTTGTAATCTGCAAATTTGAGCCCCAGGGTTTTTTCCACCCTTAAGGTCTTTTTTTATAAAATTAAAAGAGGCCTTTTGTGTTGCTAAAAAAGCTTCACATGAAAACTTACTCTTCGCTTTAAGGCAAGATTTAGAAATTATCAGCTTTAGCTTATCGTTTTTTTCAAATTCTACTTTTTTATCACCAACAAGTAAACTCTGCGTCTCGGCAAGTGCACCAATAGAAAACAACAAAACAAACAATGAAAAATGAAAATGTTTCATACACCACCTACTCTTTTTCGTCTTTTATTCCTAATGTATAAAAAATGTTTTTTGACAAAACATCCTCATCTACCCAGACATTTCCATTTTCACACGGCCACTTGTAGGAAAAGCAAGTCGTACCCCATGTATTTCTTACCAAAAAATGACATTTACCCGCTATTTCTTTTCTCCCAATAATAATGGAGCCATGTAAATTACAATCATCTTTGATTTTTGGGTATTTTTCAAGAAGCCCAAAAGAAAGCGCAGCCTTTGTAATATTTCTTGAAAGCACACCCACATAATTTGACTGCGTTAAAGAACTACTACAAAAGCCCATTCCTATCGGTTGTGGGTTTTTTGAATTTAATCTTTTATGGATATCTTGTTTAATTGCTTTTTCACCTTCTTCAAGATTATCGCCTATTATCACAGAAGGAAGCATAACTTCATAATCTGGAATATTAATCTTTTTACTATGTTTTTCGCAGGTTTTTTGTATCAAGCCATTTAAAAACGAAAATTTATCCTCATCTAAAAATTTTTCAATGGCCTCAATTGATGGAACAAACCCTTTGGGTAAAAACAAACTAATTGATGGACCCTTGTAACAACTGTCAACAAGGTAACAGTAAACTTCATTAGCTGTTCTTTTTTTATCATCTTCAATTTTCTGAAACTCATCAAATTTGTGATCACTTGCACTTTGAAAATTTGAATCAAAAAGCTCAGAAGTCTTTTTTCTAAGTTTTTTTAAATGCTCTTTTTTCCTGGCCCAGTAGTTATCATAAAATGCCAAAATGTTATCAACAACGTACTTATTATAAGTCCCGCCCCATTTTTTAATTACTTCATAATGTGAACAGGAACTTGCATTCCTAGCAAAATTTAACATAGCCTGCGGCAAACCTAAATCAAGTGATTCATCGTCTGACGTATCATCGGCTTTCATCTGAATAGACATAACAAGCGGTGAAGTTATATGATTATAATCAGTGTCGCCGTGGCTAAATCTGTAAGCATCAATCATCTGCGTGGCAACATACGCGTAACAGATACCCAGGCCATCTTGGTCCATCACGGGGATATTTGACATTGAACCCCCGGCCTTGTCCATGCGCACTTCCCCACAAGAATCAGGAAAAGCCTCTGAGCCAAAACATGAAAATAAAAAAAACGCCGCAAATATTTTAAAACTAAATCCCATAAAACCGTGACCAAACATTAACACCTAAATTTAGAAACTAAATATAAACAACTATCCTGAAAATAATTTACAAATTAAAACGCAGTCGGTGGCTTTTCATCCTTAATTGTTAAATCAATTTTTAAAACTGACTTTATTAAGCCCCTTTTTCTTAGCTTTTCAACCAGCGTGGTTCTGTTCATCTTTAATAGACTGCTTGCTCTGTTTTTATTGCCCCTAGTTCTTGCTAGTGCCTGATCAACAAGGTGGTTCTCAAAAGCCGCAACAATTTCCTTTAAATCAACACCAGTTCTTGGAAGCATCATCTTTGGAAACTCCCAACCCGACACAGCCCCAGTACCTTGTTCCTGCGAGCGTTTTTCAATATATTGGCTAAATATTTTATGAGGGAGGTCGCTTAAATCAACTGCCCCATTGCCTTTTAGAATCACAAGTCTTTCCATTAAATTTTCCAGTTCTCTAACATTCCCCGGCCAATCGTAGGTAAAAAGAGCCTCGAGTAATTTTCCACCTATGGGTTCAACACAGTGCCCAGTTAGTCTATTGAATTTTTCAATAAAAAACTTGCTGAGTTGAACAATGTCGCTTTTTCGCTCTCTTAAAGAAGGAACCTTAATTGGAATAACGTTTAGGCGATAATACAGATCCTGTCTGAATTCATTCTTTGCGGCGGCTTCCTCAAGATCACGGTTTGTGGCTGCAATAATACGCACATCGACAGCTACTGTTTGCGAGGATCCGACTGGTTCAAATTGCCTTGTTTGAAGAACACGAAGTAATTTAACCTGAAGATGAAGCGGGAGTTCACCGACCTCATCTAAAAACAACGTACCTCCATTTGCAGCTTCAAAACGTCCAAGCCTGGTTTCAACAGCCCCAGTAAAAGCGCCTTTTTTGTGACCAAAAAGTTCACTTTCTAAAAGTTCCCCAGGAATGGCACCACAGTTAACTGCAATAAAAGGTCTTCCTGCACGCGTTGAGGCTTCGTAAATTGCCCTGGCAACTAGCTCCTTTCCGGTACCACTTTCACCAGAAATCAAAACAGTGCTATCTGTTTGAGAAACCTTATCAATTGTTCTAAAAATTGACTGAATTGCAGAACTTTCACCAATTATGTGTGACCGATAATTATGCATTTACAAATACTCCCTTCCTTGAGCGCACATTATTAAGTATGTCATCGTTGTCCAGCTGCCGTCCTAACAGCTGACCTTTGGCACCAAAATGAATGTTTTTTGTATCCACTAAGCTTTTTACCGAAAGCTTTTGACGCCGTAAGTTCTCTGGCGGAAATTACGATCTCATTTTTTTTTGAACCCCCTTGCCCCGCCCCTATTTAAAAGGCTAAGTAAACTTTGCCCACCTGTCAAAAAATTTTCACATCATTTTTTACCCCAAACCCTGGTTTTGAAATAACCTCTTGAAATAACAGATCTAATTAATGTTTTTTTGTGTCAAAAAAATTACTTATAAAAACCATACTAACTCATCAAGTGCTAAACCCGGATGAAACAAACCCCGGGGTTCGGTGTAAGTTAAGAAAGCTTTTAGCGTGAAATTTTTGTCGGCCTAAAGAATCAGAATGCTCTAGTTAACTCGATGGGAAAATACTTTCGACTACAAATTTGATCCATAAATTTGAATTTTTATCACCTCTAAAAATAAACCAAAGAATGACCATAATCAGAAGAATCCCCACCGTGCTCCAACAGTAATACTGCATTTTTAGCTTCTTGCGCCTGAAAAATATTCCAAGCTCCACAAGAACCATCACCATTGGGAGGGACCAATAAGGCAAAAGATTTAAACACAAATATAAATAATGCATCAAACGGTATTGTCTACGATGTGTGCTTTGAAATCCAGCTTAAAACTTCCAATTTTTTAAAGCAGCAACTTTGTCTGTTTTCTCCCATGAAAACTCAACATCTGTCCTTCCAAAATGGCCATACGCCGCTGTTTTTGCATATGTCGGCTTTAGTAAATCTAATGTTTTAATAATGCCGGATGGACGAAGAGAAAAGATCTCTCTTATTGCAACTTCAAGCTTTTGAACATCGACTTTTTCTGTTCCATAAGCGTTAACATTTACACTTACAGGATCAGCAACACCTATTGCATAGGCCAACTGAACCAAACATTTATCAGCAAGTTCCGCAGCAACTATGTTCTTTGCAATATATCTGGCCATATAAGCCGCAGAGCGGTCAACTTTTGATGGATCTTTACCAGAAAAGCACCCACCCCCATGCGCACCGTGGCCACCATAGGTATCAACAATAATTTTTCTGCCCGTTAATCCGCAATCTCCCATTGGACCACCAACCACAAAACGGCCGGTTGGATTAACAAAATACCTTGTGTTTTTGTCTATTAAACTTTGAGGAATAGTCTTTAATATAACTTCATCAAGAATTGCATCACGAATTTGTCTATATGCAATTTTTTCATCGTGTTGCGCGCTTACAACAACAGCATCTACTCTAAGAGGTTTTCCATCAATATACTCAACCGTGACTTGCGATTTACCATCGGGTCTTAACCATTCGAGTGTTTTATTTTTTCTTACTTCAGACAACTTATGAGTTAACTGGTGTGAAAGCGAAATACTTAAAGGCATGTATTCTTTAGTTTCATTAACAGCATAACCAAACATTAAACCCTGGTCGCCAGCGCCCTGGTCGTCTTTATTATATGCACCCTGACCAGTATCAACGCCAAGAGCAATATCAGGCGACTGGTTATCTAGGGCTACTAAAACGCTGCATGTTTTATAATCAAATCCTTTATCAGAGGAATCATAGCCAATTTCTTTAACAGTGTCCCTTGCTATGGTGGTATAATTTACCTGCGCTTTTGTTGTAATCTCACCGGCTAGTACTATTAGGCCGGTGTTAACAAGTGTTTCACACGCAACCCTTGCGGTTGGATCCTGAGCCAAGAGTGCATCTAAAACATTGTCTGATATCTGATCAGCAATTTTATCTGGATGTCCTTCTGTAACTGACTCGGAAGTGAAAAGTATCTTATTTTCCATTTTTTATTTTTCTCCTTTTTTGGATTTGATTAACAACATAATTTATATGCACACTAAAAAACGTTAATTAAGGTGAATTGGAAACTTTGGCGTTGAACCCTTGCTTCTTTCCTTACGTTTTCTGGCTTTACCTGAGTTTGTAATTCTTCTTTTTCTTTTAAGCTTAAGTTTTCTTGTATTTGAAGCCATTTTTTCTCCTTAAGAAAGCTGACATAAGTGCTTAAAAATCACCATCTTGATTGAATAAGCAACACGAACCGTGACTCTAACTCTAAAAAGTCAAGAATGTCAAATACACCAGGGGAGCTTTTTCTCAAAACAAAAAAACAAGATAAGTTTAAATGGCTTGTTCCTTGCTTTAAACCTCGGCAAAACGAGGCAAAAATGACAAGAATAGATCTAAATAATTTCAAGCGGATAACATCTTTGATTGTGTTAATTATTCTAAATTCAAATAATTTTTGGGCTTTTGAGGACGCGGTACTACAAACAGTTGAACTCCCACCAATTATATTAGGGCAAGGAGAACAAAGACTTATAAAAATACCGGACTTAGTTAGGTATTCTCTTGGCGGAAACGCCGTTAAAATCCTCCCTATACCGACAAAAAAACAATATCACGATAACGCCCTACTAATTAAAGGTGCGGTAATTGGCAACAGCGATCTTTGGGTCTGGAAAAAAAACAACCGGCTTGAACATCGGACCATTACTGTTGAAAAAAACGCATCTCTTCCTCGCGCCGAGCGGGACCTTCTAAAAACGCTGGCCCAACTGGAAGAATGCGAAATAATTTATTCTGGTGAAAAAATTATTGTTCGTGGGACTGTTTTAACAAATAAAGAACGGGGTAAAATATCGGCTCTCAGCAGGTTAAACCCAAACAAAATATTTGATGAAACAATACTATCTGACTCTCTAGTTAAGGAAACAAAAACAGCCTTAAAAAACTGGCTGGGAGCAAATAATTTAAGCAACAAACTCATTGTTTCACAATTTGGTAATGACCTGTGGGTTGAGGGTGCCATTAAGGATTTTGAAAAAAGAAAAGAACTCGAGCGCCAGATACTTTCACTTTTTCCAATAACTAAAATAAAACTTCATTCACTTCCAGATAATGCCCCTACTGTATATTTTAGGGTATTTCTACTTGAGGTTAAACACCACACACTCTCCTCAATAGGTATTGGATGGCCCGCTCAAAAAACGGGGGCATTTACAGCAGCGCCATGGAAACTAACACCCTCACTTGATCTTGATCTAACGCTAAATTTTTTGGAGCAAAATGGTGACCTGAACATCCTATCAAGACCAGAGCTTGTTGTAAGGGCACCCGGGGAAGCGGAATTTTTTGCTGGAGGCGAGCTTCCTATAAAAGTTCGAAATAAATACACCTCAAATATAAACTGGAAACCTTACGGTTTAACATTACGCTTAAAAGTTACCCACTCAGATGGCGAAAGAATACGCCTAGATATCCATACTGAAATCAGTCAATTAGATGCAAATATTGGAGACAACCAAACACCAGGCCTTCAGTCCAACAGAATGAAAACGCAGGTTGATGCCTATTTTGGCATACCACTACTACTTTCTGGCCTTTTACAAAATAGCACAAGAAAACAGGTCCAAGGGTTACCCTTTCTAAAACAAATCCCTATACTGGGAAGCCTTTTTGGTTCAGAGGATTTTCTGCAAGAAAAGTCTGAATTAGTTGCCATACTGCTACCCGCAGCGGTTCCACCCAAACCATCTAGTCATTTAAGTAGAAATTTTTACCCCTCAGGCCCCATACCAATCCCCAGAAACTGGATTTCCCCTCAGGAGGAAATGCTCATTCAAAACCACCCGGAGTACCCATGGAATGCGTTAAAATAAAATCACCAACCTGGTTAGAATACACACTTAAAAATCCGCAAATCACTGATATATGTTTTAATGGTCCCAATAATGTATTTTTTGATTGTGGAAGCGGCATGGAAAGACTTGATATTCCAAAAGATGAATTTTGGAGCGAGTCCGCTTTTTTTGATTGGATAATGAACCAACTTTCCCAAAGTGGAAAAAGCTGGAACGCAAAAAATCCATTCGTAGATACAGTTCTTTCGAGTGGACACAGATTGCACATTTCGTTTCCTCCAATTACACAAAATGGCATCTTATTATCCATCAGACGGCTTGCTCATGCTGCTTCAAATACAAAACAAGAACAAAACCACCGATGGCAAAGTTCAGAAATTTTTCAAAAATTAGTTGAAATCGTAAAAGAAGGTGAATCTATAATTATTTCTGGCGCAACGGGAAGTGGCAAAACCACACTTGCCTCCGATTTACTAAGTGGCGCACCATTTAACGAAAGAATAATTGCCCTAGAAGACACGCCCGAGCTTTCGCCTACGCACCCACACTTTATATCGCTAGTAACACGACCCCCTAATGCTGATGGTTTTGGTGAGGTAAATTTAAGAACCCTTCTTCGTCAGGCCCTAAGAATGCGTCCGGACAGAATAATACTTGGTGAATGCAGGGGGGCTGAAATAATGGATCTTTTGCAAGCAATAAACACTGGTCACAGAGGGGCCATGGCCACGCTCCACGCCAACTCTGCAAGGGAAGCTCTTAAAAGAATCGAGCTTCTTTGTCTTCTTCACTCTAAAAATAATATTAAAACCGCAATATTGTCAGAACTAATCTCACTTGGAATAAAGTGGGTCGTACAAGTTAAAAGGGTTGGTGCGGTGCGTAAAATATCAGAATTATGGCATATTGAAGGGCGAGAAGGGGATACCATATTAATGAGACCAGTGTTAAAAACATAATTAATGAAAAAACAAAATTCAAACTCGCTTGAGGAAATGCCATCTAAACCAAAATTCAAACTTTTTTTAAGGCTTCTTGGGCTAATATATCTGGCCTTTGCAATCCTTTATTTTTTCTTTCCTGAGTATATATTCAAAGCTATCAATTTTTTTCCAAATCGCTTCAAAATTGGTCAGCCAATTAATGAAACATTTGAAAATTTCTGGCTGGTTCTTGCAGCCTCTTTAATGTTTACGTTGTCATTAATTGCATTTTTTTCCTCGTTTTTTACAAAAGTCCGCAGCTATACGTTACTTCATATTCTTTCAAAATTGATAACAGCAGCAGCTTTCACTTACTTGTTTGTTAATAGTCAGCCCTGCTTTGCATATCTTCTTGGAGCCGCAACTGAAGTTATAATTGTTTTACTGATCTTAATTTCCTTTATTAAGTTCCAAAAATATCAAAAAAAATTATTGTTAGATGACACGAATCCACAAACGGACCCTCCGGAACAAGAGCCGGCGCCCCCCCATCGCACAAAACCACAAGCCCAAAAACCCGAAGCCACCACACCTGAAGAAAATACTGATGAGGACGACAGTGCCTTTGATGACATAGAATTTCCCGAAAAAATGGATACAGATGAAAACACACGCCATTAAACGGATGGCACGAAGGACAGAAAAAGCAGTCTGACATGAAAGATGAACTTAATGACAAAATATCTGAGCACAAAAAGCCCCCGCACAAGGGACATCAGGAAGTATGGTTAATTAAATTTAATCAGCCAGATCAAAAACGCGCACTAATGCTTCAGTTTAATGTTTTATCAAGTGCAAACGGTTTTAAAAAAACGGCCGAGGTTCAACTAGTTTTTTTTAAACAGGAACCAGGTGGCCAAGTACAAAAAAAAGCCTACAAACAAACATATAACTTAAGTGAATTTAATAAACAGAAAATCAACAACGTTGAAATCTCAAAATCAATCATAAAGCAAGACCTCATTCAAGGTGAAATAACATCAA